>JAQYVR010000059.1 GCA_030145395.1 Desulfobacteria bacterium | reverse complement strand
TCTTTCGTACTGCTTGTCAGGAACTACTCTGGAAGACGCTACCAAACCACATCACTACGGCGAAAGATCGATTCTTGAGCGGATTCTAAAACAGAAATCCTAATTCGCGTACTAGATCCGTCTCCATGACACAAAAAATCACGGAAAGGTAATATTGGACCGTATGGCTCATGCTAAGCCGGGGCTTCTTGCATGTCAAGGAAAAACTCGGAAAAGACGGGTTGTTGAGCTAACGTTGTTGTTGGAAGTTCTGCAGAATAGGCTGATAGACGGGACTCACCACTGTATGGCAGCCCAAAACCTCAGCAAGGGAATCCCGTCGACCCATTAGCGGTCAATGGTATGTTTTTCGGTAGACCCCACATATTGTGTTTGGAACGCTATAGCCCCAAGAAAGCTTGACCGGCTTGCTCCCTTCAAGCCCCGTCCTTCCGGACGGGGAAGCTTCACAATGGAGAGAATATAAGAAACATAGAACAGCAGGTAACAACTTAATATAAATAGAGAAACAAGCGTTTATGTCGTACAGTTTTCCATCATCTATACTTTTCGAAAAGTGAAGTGAAAAGACTAGAGCTTCACATTTCCTTCCCTGTGTTGGACTCTATCATCTCACATGCCGCCTAAGATCAAACTCTAAAGTCTATAAATCTGATCATCCAGAGAGGGATTTGAGGGCTTCGTCGACATCCTGGACGTGGAAGACGTACATTGCTGTTTGTTCATCCGAGGTCCCAGAACCGTAAACATAATTGATATTGATATTGGCATCGCCGAATCTCTTTGAAATTTTGGCCAGTGTGCCCGGTTCGTTCTCCAGCTTCATGACCAGAACCTCCAAGGTGTTCACCCAGTAATCGGCCTTCTTCAAAATCTCCAGGGCCTTTTCGGTTTGGTCTACAACGACCCGTATCAGGGAATATTGTTTGGCCTCTTTGATGACTGATCCATAGCTCGCAGCCGAAGCGGTTCTCTTGATGGATCTTCCGCGTGCCTCAAACATTTCCTGTATATAGTCGGCAGCATTTTGAATAAACATGGCCAGAATGTTGATATTGGAGCCACCCATCAAGTCTGCAAATCGCCCCAGTTCCCCGGGAACGTTTCTCAAGAATATTGAGACCTGCTTTTCCTTTGTCATCCTGTGTTCATCCTTTCATTGACTGGCCCAAACCACCGCCATCGGTAACAGTGCCTGCAAAGGTTCAAAGATTCTACCGTTATGATGAATGTGAAAGAGTGTCCCAATCGAGCTTATCTGCCATTGCAGGTCAGCAGTTAAACTTTAGGTATTTTGGTTCGCTATCCTTACAGCTGAATGTGTTCAAGTGTCAGGGCTGTTTTGAGTATGGTCTTGGCAATTCTTTGAAACTGTTCTGTCACATCTGATACGTAGAATTGGCAAGTCCCGTTCTTCTTGAGCTTGTTGTCAACATCGGGATTGCGGTGGAGAAAGTCCACGACTGAATCAGAAAGCGCTTCTGATGAATCTATAACCTTCACACGTTTGCCAATTTTTGCCTGAATGATCTCTTTCAGAAGGGGATAGTGCGTACAGCCCAGGATTAGGGTGTCGATCTGTTTGACTTTGAGAGGGTGGAGGTACTTCTTGACAATCTTTCTGGTTTCTCCCTTCTTGAGCCAGCCCTCCTCCACCAGAGGCACCAGCAGGGGGCAGGGGTGTCCATAGACCTTCATCTCCGGCCGAATAGCCTTGATCTTGTCTTCATAGACCCCGCTGTTTACGGTGGCCCTGGTTCCGATGACCCCTACACGCCTCCTTTTGGGGTCTGAAACCGCCATCTTGACAGCGGGAGATATGACCTCAAGGATGGGCACATCAAACCGTTCGTTCAGGGTGTCGGTTGCTATACTGGAAGCCGTATTACATGCGACGACCAGCATCTGAGCCCCTTTCTGGATGAGCAACTCTGCATCCTCGACAGCATATTTGATGACGGTCTCCCGACTTTTTGTGCCATAAGGGGTACGCGCTGTATCCCCAAAATAGAGGACATCATAATCAGGCAAATGACGCTTTACGGCCCTGACTACCGTTAGACCGCCAATTCCGGAATCAAACACGCCGATCAAGATTGGGGCTCCTTCATAAATGGTAAGTTGTCAGTTGAGGGTTGCCGGTGGTTGAAAGAGGGGTGAGGCATAACGGACAACAAACAACGGACAACTGACCTGTTCAAGAAATGCGGTTTATTACGGTACAAAGTGACGACTTCTATGTCCTCTCATATTGCGCGAGAACGGCCTTGACGTATTCGACAAGATCATCCGGGTTGCCGTTGTTACGAATCCCGGGACACATTGACTTCATAACGGCCCAGTTTGACGTATCCACCAATATGCTCTCAATAAATGGCCAGATCTTACACATGCGAGGTTTAACTTCGTGAATGGTGCAGAGTTCATCCCAAAAGATGCAATAATCCGACTCTGCAGTCTTGATCATGGGCCGCCGCCCTGACCAATCGCAGTAATCTGACAGGAAAAGATCCTGATCTATACCCAGGTAATCCGATATGCGCTCAGCTTCATGATCATTTACAAAGGCACCCCCATACCCTTTACAGCAGTCGCCACATTTCTGGCATTCAAAGAAATCAGAAGACTTGGGCACCTCAGATACTCTCCCTTCTTTCCATTGCGCGCCTTAATGTGATTTCATCAAGGTATTTCAGGTCACCCCCCACGGGAACACCCGTGGCTATTCGAGTTATCCGTACAGGATATCCCTTCAGTACCTGAGCCAAATATGATGCTGTCGCTTCTCCTTCCACATTAGTGTTTGTGGCGAGGGCCACCTCTTTAATCTCATCTGTCTTGATGCGCTCAATGAGTTCCCTGATCCTCAATGCATCCGGTCCGATGCCGCTCATCGGAGAGAGGGCTCCGTGCAGCACGTGGTATAATCCCTTAAACGCACCAGACTTTTCCAGGGCCACTAAATCATTGGGTTGCTCAACTACACACAGCATAGTGTGGTCCCGACTCATGTTAAGACAGATCTTGCAAGGGTCGGTCTCACAGAGACCGAAACATTTTGAGCAAAACCTTATCTTCTCTTTAACCTCAAGAATGTTTCGGGATAGTGCCTTTGCATCTTCATCTGATGAACGAAGGATGTGCAGGGCCAGACGTGCTGCGGTCTTCTCTCCGATACCGGGAAGCTTTGATAAGTGTTTGATAAGGCTGACAAGGGATTGGGGATAGAACTCCATGGTTACGTCAATCCCGGGATATTGAACCCGCCGGTGAGTTTTGTCATTTCTTCGGAGACCATCTCTTGCGATTTCTTCAGCACCTCATTGACTGCGGCCACGATCAGGTCCTCCAGCATCTGGACGTCATTTGGATCCACCACTTCGGGGTCTATCTTGATGGACAATAACTCCTGTTTGCCGTTGGCAACTGCCTTGATCATACCGCCGCCGACTGTCGTTTCCACCGTCCTGTCCGCTAACTCCTCCTGGAGCTTAAAAATCTTGGACTGAAGTTTTTGCGCTTGTTTCATCATGTTACCCATGCCTTTAGCCATGTTGTGCCTCCCTGTTTGCTACCGGGTATTATAGATAGTCGTATGATCCGATAGTAACTCTCGTACGGTTATTCATCATTGGAGTAATGGAGTGTTGGAGTGATGGAAGAAGGAAAGTTGAGAGCGCCTCAGATTATAAGTTTATTCCCAGTATTCCAGTACTCCAGTTTTATCACTTCTGCAGAATCTTAACGTCCACCACCCTCCCCTTAAATACCTCCAGGGCATCTGTGACAAGAGGATGATCCAGCGCCTCCTTCCTCAGACGCCTGTCCTTGTCGCTTTCCTTGTGCTGAACCTTTCGTGGGGCCGCTTTTCCGGATTCGGCGATCTTGATTTTCATCTTACGTTTAAAGAACCGCTCGCAAACCTTTTCAAGTGAAGCCACACTCTTTTTGTCCTTAAGTCTAACAGTGTTAAAGGAGTTTCCAGTCACCGTGATTTCCAGGGAATCTTTACCTATCCTGCTAAGAGTAGCCTTTTCAAGATTAGGTGAAAGAGCTGGACACTCTTTGCTGAAGATGGCAAGGAGCTGCTGCCAGGTCTGTGCAAGGTTTTCGGATGACTCTGCGCTTTGCCTGGGTTCAATTGCATGTTCAGGAGCAGGAGGCATTTCAGGTTGAAGTTGTTCGCGCACTTCTTTCCCCTGGGGAATGGCACAGCCGGTTTCGACCTCTTTGGCAAGGTGGTCCAGTTTCTTGATGATTTCATCAAAGGATATAACCGGCTCTAGCTGGGCAAGTTTCATGAAAAGCATCTCCATGGCCAGCTTAGGTTGGGGAGAAAGCCTTATACCCACCTCTGCCTGAAACAGGGTGGTGAAGATCTGGTTAAGGGACTCGAATGAGATGTCTTCAACCTGCTGCCCCATAAGTGTCAGTTCGTGACCGGGGACGTCCACAAGGGTCCCGACCTCGCGGGCCATCTTGATAACGAGAAGATGCCTGAAGTGCTCGACTATCTGCATGGTAAGCCGCTTCAAGTCGTAGCCATAGTTGTAAACTCCGTCAAGGACGTTGAGTGCTTTTACCACATCGCGGGCAAGCAAAGCGGAAGAAAGATCGAATATTACCTTTCGATTTACTAGACCCAGGATATCGAGTACCTGATCGTCAGTAGCAGCCTCTTCAGAATAGGCTGTGACTTGGTCGAGGAGGCTCAGGGCATCACGCATGCTCCCGTCAGCTTCCCTGGCCAGAAGCCGGAGGCTGTTCTCACTGATTTCAAGGGAGGTTTTCTTACAGATAGCTTCCAGTTGTTTCAATATATCTTCCAGGCCGATTCGCTTGAAGTCGTGTCTCTGACATCGCGACAGTATTGTGATGGGAATCTTATGGGCCTCAGTAGTGGCAAAGATGAAAAGTACATGGGCTGGCGGTTCTTCCAGGGTCTTGAGAAGGGCATTGAACGCCTCCGCCGTGAGCATATGGACTTCGTCGATAATATAGATCTTATACCGGCCGCCAGGCATGTATTTCACATTTTCTCGAAGCTCGCGGATCTCGTTGATGCCTCTGTTGGAGGCACCGTCGATCTCAAACACATCAACCGCCATGCCCTTGGTGATTTCCTTGCAGGATGTGCAACTATTACACGGAGTGGTGGTGGGGCCCTCCTTGCAGTTTATCGCCTTGGCGAGTATGCGGGCAACCGAGGTCTTGCCAATACCTCTGGGGCCGGCAAAGAGTAAGGCATGGGCAACCCTGTCAGACTGGATAGCATTCTTGAGGGTCTGGGCTATATGGGCCTGACCAATGACCTCTTCAAAGGTCTGGGGGCGGTATTTTCGTGCCAATACAAGATACGACATGCAAAAAGATTCCTTCTTTAGTGTTTCTTATATGTCTTTGGAGTGATGGGTATTAGGGACTTGGCGAAAGGCGCACGGCGTACGGAGAAGACCCTTTTACCCTGTGCCTTTTGCCTTATGCCGCTTTCAAGCCCCACTTCTCCAGTACTCCATCACTCCACTGCTGCGATTGGTGCGAGGCCCCCAAGTTCCACTTGAGAACATAAAATGTTTTGGCGGAGAGAGAGGGATTCGAACCCTCGGTACCGCTTTTGGCAGTACACACGATTTCCAGTCGTGCGCCTTCAGCCAGCTCGGCCATCTCTCCTATACCCCGCGAAGTGCGGCGTTCGACAGACTTGCAGCTCTTAACCTAATCGCCCTCCACTTTTCAGCTCAAAGACCATCTGTATTATGGTTGCAGGCAAAGAGCCATTGGTAACACTATCTTTGAAAGTGCCCTGGCGGAGAGGGTGGGATTCGAACCCACGATCCCGATTTATCGGGATACCGCTTTTCGAGAGCGGGGCCTTCAGCCACTCGGCAACCTCTCCGAAATTCCGTTCAGGCGGAATACGATTAGAACACATCTCAAAAGTGCGTCTAAGTCCTCATGGCGGTGTTGCGGGTCGGCTCAAAATGCTCATCCCGTCTTAGCGGGACTGCGCACCCCGCGTTTGCTGAGAACCTTTGTTTTATGATCAGGTCCGAAGTCCCGCCGTCAGGCGGGGCCCTGCGCCCTGATCCACATTTTTGAGATGCGCTCTATGCTCTGACTATATGAGATTGAACCGCAAAAGCGAGCGCATTCCCTGCAGCTTGTCGGAGCGGAGCGGAGATCCCGTCTTGACGGGGCTGCGGGGAACTTCAATGCTTTGCCATTATGGATCTTAAACCAATATTTAATAACCCTTTTAGGTAGGTCTGTCAATACGCCGATGCCGCTCATTTTGAGCTTGCACAAGGTTTCTCTTTTTAGTAATCGTAACCAAATAGTCCAAATTACGTGTTGGAAATATCCACGCGTGAGGAGGACAGGGATCATCTGAAAAGAATGAATTGCCAAGGGTTTTGCATGGTTCGGATTCTGATTCGGTTGTAACGAACCGAGAAAGGAAGGAATCGTGAGAGAAGTCGCTGTTGTCGGAGCAGGGATCACCGAGTGCAAAGGACGGTGGGTGGAGCGCACCTATTATGGACTGTCCCAAATGGCTGTGAAGGCGGCCCTTGAGGATGCGTGCATCTCGGTGAAAGATGTGGATGCCGTCGTCTATGGAATCTACAACGATATCTTTGAGCTTTCCGCGATCCCGGAACATCCTCTGCAGGGGATCATCGGCATGGCGAACAAGCCCGGATTGCGTGTGACGACTGGAGGGGCTACCGGAGCCTATGCCATGCTTACGGGCTATTCCTTGGTTGCCAGCGGCTTGTACGACGTGGTGATGTGTCTGGGTGTGGAAAAAGCCACGGATTGTTTTGATTTTACCTCCCAAACCTCAACTCCTGAGGTGATCAAGACTATCGGCTGGTCTGGTGACACATTTTATGAACGGGAACTTGGCTGGACCGCATCAGACAGCTATGCAGAAGTGGTCCTGGCTTACATGGATGAATACCCAGAGGATCTCAAGGACGAGGTGTCGGCCCAGATTACGGAGATCCTGTGTAATAATGCCCAGAACAATCCGTACGCGCAGCGTCATGGTGAGCAGGTGACAGCTGAAATGGCTATGAATTCTCGGTATCATGTTTACCCGTTTAAGCTACTTGAGACCTGCGTCTATACAGAGGGTGCAGGGGTGGTTATTTTTGCCTCCAAGGACAAGGCAAAGGCAATTTGCAGGAATGCGGGAGTGCCTCCCATTTGGATAACCGGTCTTGGGGCAAGCAATGAGCACCATGTGGCAGGTAAAGACCTTCGACACAAGCTGATGCACCGGATCATGTCGGACAATATTTCGGCCCGTGCAGCTTACAAAATGGCCGGTATCAAGGATCCAATCAAGGAGATTCAGGTGGTCGAACTGCACGATGCCTTCATCAAACAGCTTCAGATCACCATGGCTGAGATGGGCTTTACGGAACTGGGCAGGTCCGATGACCTCATCAATGAGGGGCTTATGACCCCTGGAGGTCCGATCCTTGTTAATCCCAGCGGAGGCCTGACCTATGGCGGGCACTTCGTAGGGGGGTCCAATATGTTTTCCTGTTGGAGTGCCCGGAGAGAGCTTATCCAACGGGGGATGCATCGCGCCCTTATCCACGGCACAGGTTCCACCGTAGCCCAGTATGGGTGCGTAATGATCATCGAGAGGGGGTCTTAAGATGGCCAAAGAGAAAGTTATTCCGGTGCATATGATTCCGGATGTTGGGTCAGAGGTGATTGAGGTAGGCAACGAGCGTTTTCTTCAGACCAACGAGGCCATGTTTACTTTCTATAAACGCACCAAGGGTGAACACTCTCCGTATTTCCTCGCCTTGAAGGAACAAAAGACCATTTTGGGTGGAAGGTGTCCGGAATGTAAGATTGTCAGGGTGCCTCCTTTTGAGCTATACTGTCCCGAGTGCGACTTTGCAGAGCTTGAGCTGATTAAGATGCCTGACACAGGGGTTTTGAACAGTACTCCCCCGATTACCTATTTTGCCCATTCGCTGTTACAGCACCAGGTTCCTTTTGGACGTGGGCGCGTCTTCCTCAAAGGTGCAGACACTGCACTTCCCATCCACGTTTACACCACCAAAGGAGTGCTCACTCCCAGAATATTCAAAAAAGGGACTCCGGTGAAGGTTGTCTTTCGGGACAAGCGGGTGGGCAAACCGACCGACATCTTTGCTGTACCAGTCAGTGAGCTCAAGGCTGCCCAGCGCAAGAAAAGGGGGTTGCTTGAGAGCGAACTCGATTGGACAAGTGCCAAGACGCCCAAGGTCCCCAAACCGACAAAGAAAGCTAAAGAGAACCTGAGTGTTGTTATGGACCAGCTCCAAGACCTTGGGCGCGAGGCAGCGAAAAGTACCAGGGCTCAAAATAATCTTGCCGGATGGAAGCGGACCATACAGGTCAAGACCGGCGGAGGGCCTTTCGTCATTCAGATCGCCCGCAAGAGGCTGAAGTTTCAAGAGGGGACCGTCAAGAAAGCAGACTTTGTCATGGCGGTGAAGGATCCCGGGTTGTTTCAGAATTGGATGAATTTCAAGGATTCGCTGACCAATGCCATAATTGCCGAGAAGCTTTGGATCAGCAAGAATACAGAATTCACCACGGTCTTCAAGCTGGACCGGATTCCTAGATCCGTCAGGAGAAGCAAAAGCTGAGTACTTTCCGGCTCATAGATCAAGAGATTAGGAGCTTGTCGGAGAACCTCTTTTCTGGAGGCTGTTGGAAAATGTTCAGATGCAAGGCATCCGCAGTTCTGAGGAATGAGGCGTACTTAGCGGTACGCCGCAGTGACGAAGAATAAGGATAACGCCGCAGATGAGCGTTTTCCGACAGCCTCCTAGGAGCAATTGCATATGGCCAGACTACGCCCCTTCAGAGGGGTCCTATATAACCAAGAGAAAGTGCCTGATCTAAAGGCGGTGGTTACGCCGCCTCATGATGTTATTTCAGGAGATGAGCAACAAGAGTACTACAAGGCACACCCTCAGAACATGATTCGCTTGATCCTGGGTGAGATTTTCCCGGAGGATACCGAGCATAATAATCGTTATACCCGAGCAGCACAATCGTTCAGCAGTTGGCTTGAGGAAGGGATACTGAAACAGGATCAAGACCCTGCCTTCTATGTGACCGAGACCGACTTCAAGATGGATGATGCGGTTCATACCCGGTTAGGTTTCATTTCATTAGTCGGACTGGAAAGGTTTGAAGAGGGGATCATACGGCCCCACGAAAAGACCTTTTCCTCCACCAACGCGGACAGGCTTAAGCTCATTGAGGCATCCCGGGTGAATTTCAGCCCTATATTTTCGGTATTTTCAGACGGTGACAACTCAATACTCGGATTACTCCGAACCGCTATTGAACCGGTTCGACCGGATCTTGAGTTCGAAGACCTCAAGGGGTATCGCCACCGGCTCTGGCGAGTGACCGACCAGAGGATCCAAAAAGAAATTGGACAGAGGTTGGCTGACCGCCCCGTGTACATTGCCGACGGACATCATCGATATTGGACCGCTCTCCAGTACCGAGATCGGATGAAGTCCCGGCAGCCCGCATTAGCTCCCGATGATCCATGCAATTTCGTGATGATGTACCTGACTAGCATGCAAGACCCCGGCCTGGCCCTCCGTCCAGTCCATCGCGTCGTCTGTGATGTTAAGAAGCAGGCTGTTGAGGACTTTGTCGACAAAGCCCGTGCGTATTTTGATATTGAAACACTGGACATTGGTCATATGGATCTCAAGCAGATTGACAAAGCCTCTTTGAAGGAAGCAATGACAGGTGGCAATGACACAGTCATAGGAGTTGCCTTACGAGACGACAAGGCCTTTCATGTTCTTCGGATGAAAGACAGGGTGACAGATGGTGCACGTGGCCAAGAAATCCCGGAACCCCTTAGGAATCTTGACGTCACTATAGTCACAAAGCTGGTTCTTGGGGACCTTCTCGGCCTCAATGGGCCTTCCTTGGATGACGAGCGGTCTATCCTTTATCCCAGTACAGTCGAGGAGGCCCTGGATGCAGTCTATAGCGGGGGATGCCCCGTGGCCCTTATTCTCAATCCCACCAGGCTCAATGAGCTCCAGGAGGTCTCGGATGCCGGCCTCATCATGCCCAGGAAATCCACCTATTTCTATCCCAAAGTCATGACCGGCCTTGTCATTAATAAGATTGACGATTGAATACGCAGAGCGCAAAGGGCAGAGCGTGAAAGCACAAAATGCTATACGCCACGCCCAGTACAACGGCCCACCCACGCCGGACACTCAGCATAACAGTTCTCGGACAGCAAACGGCAAATAACGCATAACCACTTGTAACACTTAAGTGACAGCTCATAACTCCCACCGGACAACGGGGAACGGAGAACGGACAACTGATCAATGACGACCACAGACACCCTATTTGAAGGTCGGCTTAAAATCATTCAGAAGAAGAAGGGTTATCGGTTTTCAGTTGATGCAGCAATTCTGGCAAACCATATCCGCTTGAAGCCCACAGATATCGCGGTTGATCTTGGCACCGGCTGTGGGATCATCCCACTGATTCTTTCTCTTCATACTCCTTCAGAACACATTTACGGGATTGAGATACAGAAGGATCTGGCAGAAATAGCTTCCAGAAATGCACATGAAAACCATCTGGAAGGCAGTATTACAATTATCCATGGAGATATGAAAGATTTCAGGTCACACCTGACTCCGGGAACGGTTGACGTTGTTTTTAGCAACCCCCCTTATCGTAAATTACTTTCAGGACGGATCAATCCTGAGGAGGAGCGGGCAGTGGCACGGCATGAGATCAGGGCTTCTCTCTCGGATGTGGTTTCTGTTGCCGAGAGTCTGCTCAAACCCTCTGGTCGCCTCATAGTCATCTACCCGGCCGATCGCGCAATCGATCTTATCGTAAACATGCGAACCTTCAAGCTGGAACCTAAGCGCCTTAGATTTATTCACCCCAAAAGACGCTCGGGGGCGATACTGACTGTCGCAGAAGGGATAAAGTATGGCAATCCGGGATTAGAGGTAGATTCGCCCTTTATCATCTATGAATCAGAGGGAAGGTACACGGACGAAGCAAAAAAGGTAACAGGGGAATGAAGACCCGGGATGAGTAATCACCAACGGATGACAGACGCCGATTATGGATCGGAACAGCAACAGCGAGCGCATTCCCCGCAGCTTGTCGGAGCGGAGCGGAGATCCTGCCCAGCGGGGCTGCAGGGAATCTTCAATCCACAGGGCCGATCTTAAACCTTATGTCACCAACCAGGTCTTTTCCGAGGGCCTCGTTAAGCTTTTCAATCAACTCGGGCTTCAAGAATTGGAGCTGCTGCATCCATGGCGCACTTGAGACATTAACCAGAAGCAAGTTTCCTTTGATTGCTTCCGGCTGGGTGTTTTCAGCAATTGGCTGCCCTACCACGTCTTCCCAATGCTGCCAGAGCCTGTACGCGTCCAAATCAACATCGATTCTTGCGGCCTCCATGGCCTGCTGCAAGGTTGTGCCAAGTGGTGCGGGTCTGCTCATCTTCTTTCTGATACGCGTCATATACAAGATCCTATAGTCTGTGGAAATGCCGGCTGTCAATAATGAACTGTGTTCATCTTGTCGCTCAGTTGAGAGTCGTTTTCCCTTGACTATGGATGACCGTGTGGCTATGTTCTATAAGCCGTCTGAAAAATGCGTCTAAGGTCCCATGGCGGTGTTGCGGGTTGGCTCAAAATGCTCATCCCGCCACGGCGGGATTGCGTGCCGCCCCGTGTTTGCTGAGCACCTTCATCTTAGAGATAGATTCGAAGTCCCGCCGTCAGGCGGGGCCCTGAACCCTGATTCACCTTTTTGAGACGGCTTCTATTGCAGTTCATCCTTTCTTTAAGATCCCTGCTGTCCTGCCTTGACGGGACGGGGGATGCATTCTTTTTTGGGTTCAACAACTAACAAGTAGGAGTATATTATGGCCTGGGATTGGGATAAGTTGAAACAGCAGCACCAGGGGTCCAGCGGTGGTATGCCACCAGGGCTGGAAGAGGCAGTCCAAAAATTCAAGAATTTGAAACTGCCCGGTGGCTGGATCATCCTGGTTATTATTGTCGCTGTTTACATTGGCAGCTCGGCTTTTTATACTGTAGCAGTCGATGAAGTGGGCGTTGTTCAGAGGTTTGGCAGATACGTGCGCACAGTAGAGCCCGGCCTCCACCTCAAGCTTCCCCGGGGTATTGAGAGAGTTACCAAGGTGAAGGTACGTTTTGTTTATAAAGAAGAATTCGGTTTGCGGACCCTTGAGGCCGGCGTTCGGACCCGGTACGCGGCTGGAGAGGCCTACGAGGACGAATCCTTGATGCTTGCTGGGGATCTCAACGTGGCCGTTGTTCCCTGGATTGTGCAATACAGGGTCAAAGATTCTTACCAGTACCTCTTCAAGGTTCGGAACGTGAGAAACACCCTTAGAGATTTGTCAGAGTCGACGATGCGCCTTGTTGTGGGAGACAGAAGCATCAACGAGGTCATCAGTAAACGAGAAGAGATTGCCGATGAGGCACGGCAATTCCTGCAAAAGGAGCTGGATGAGGCAGAGACAGGGATCAACGTAGTGACCATTGAGATGAAAAAGACAAATGTTCCAGGACCTGTCCAGTCCTCTTTCAATGAGGTGAACCAGGCTGTGCAAGAGAAGGAGCGCATGGTCTATCAGGCGAGGGAGCAATACAACAAAGCCATCCCCGCTGCCAAGGGAAATGCTGAAAAGACCATCAAGGCTGCTGAGGGATATGCGCTCGATCGAATCAACCGCGCAAAAGGCGATGCAGCCAGATTCTCTGCGCAGTATAAGGCCTATGCCAGGGCAAAGGACGTTACGCGCAGGCGCCTATACCTGGAGGCGCTTAAGGATCTATTCCCGAAATTAGGCAAGAAATACATCATCGATGCTGAGCAGAGGAACCTCCTGCCCTTACTCAATTTGGGCAGAGAAGGGGGGTCGAAAAATGAATAAAGGCGCATTAGTTATTGTTCCGGTCATTATCGTGGTCCTCGTTGCTTTTGGAGGAATGTTCACGGTAGACGAAACCGAGCAGGTAGTCGTGACGCAGTTCGGGAAGGTCGTTGGCGAACCTAGAACCGCCCCAGGCCTCTATTTTAAGATCCCCTTCATACAGAATGCCAGTTATTTTCCCAAGAACCTCCTGGAGTGGGACGGCGATCCGGGGCAGATCCCGACACTGGACAAGACTTTCATCTGGGTGGACACTTTCGCGCGTTGGAAAGTTGTGGATCCTTTGAAGTTTTTCCAGACCGTTAACAACGTGACAGGCGCTCAAGGTCGCCTTGACGACATCATAGATCCGGCCGTTCGTAATATGATCACCTCATATGCGCTCATAGAGAGTGTTCGCCGAACTAATCGAGAACTGGACACTTTTGAGTCCGGAGTGGACCAGGAAGAGACGAGGGATAAGAGACAACTTGGCACTGTCACAATTGGCCGGGAAAAGATAACCAAGGGGATAATGGAACAGGCCCAGCCGAAGCTGGCCAAGTTTGGCATTGAGTTGGTGGACGTGAAAATCAAGCGGATCAACTACGTTGAGCAGGTTCAGAAGTCGGTTTTTGGACGAATGATCGCAGAGCGGCAACAGATTGCGGAAAAATTCCGTTCCGAGGGTAAGGGAGAGGCCCGCAAGATTGAGGGGGAAACGGAAAGGGAAATGAAGCGAATCACGTCAGAGGCTTACAGAACAGCCGAGGAGCTCAAGGGCAAGGCCGACGCCACGGCAACAAAGACCTATGCTGATGCCTACGGACTTGATCCTGACTTCTACTCATTTGTAAAGACCCTGGAGATCTACCGGGAGACCATGGATAAGGAAAGCTCACTGGTCCTTTCCACAGATGCCGAGTTTTTCAAGTATCTGAAAGGATATATGGGGAATTAGGCGAAGGTTAAGGGCGAGTTGAACTGCTCAGGCCGAGAATCGTTGAGGCCCTTAGGCGTAGTGTCATAGAAATAAGATTATAGATCAACAAGAAAGGCACCGTGCATTTGATCCTTGCGCGGTGCCTTTT
>JAQYVR010000024.1 GCA_030145395.1 Desulfobacteria bacterium | reverse complement strand
GGGTTACCCGACTTTGATCTCGATGAGGCCATGAAGACCATTCAAAAGGCAATCGAACTCGACGAAAACGATGCCGAAGCCCATCGTATGATGGGATCCGCACAGATGCTTTGCCGTGACTTCGAAGCTGCCGAATATCATATCCGCCGAGCAATGGAGCTAAATCCCAGCGATGCTTACATCAAAGCCCGTTCAGCAGCTTTTTACACCTATAAAGGTGAGCCAACCCGGGCACTGGAACTGATCGAAGCAGCGGTAGCCCAAGACCCGTTCCTGCCAGTTTGGTGCATAGAAGAACGGGGTGTGGCACTATTTGCGCTACGACGTTTTGAAGAAGCACTTTCGGCCTTGGGGGCAATGCCGTTTCAAACCTTCCGGTCTCGCTGCTATGAGTCCGCATGCAGGATGTCAATGGGAGATCAAGCAGGTGCAAGGGAAGCTGTTGCCAAGGCTTTGCTGATTCACCCCACGCTAACAGCTTCAGAGTTTTTTCATTATGAAACCTATCAAGACCGGGAACAAATATCCAACCTGCATGATTTGCTTATAGCGGCAGGTCTCCCCCAAATAGCCCCTGTCTCGCATTAGTTAAAAGTTGTGGTATCTCCAAGTGCGCCACGAGCGCACTATTAATATAGAAGTGTGCGTAACTGCGCAGAAGATGAGGGAGGGCCCCTCGGAGTCGGCTTGCAGGAGCAGGCTTCAAACCACCTTAAACTGCATCGGTAACCCTTTAATGGAAATAGCAACATGAAATGCATGAAATGCCAGTTTGACAATCCAGATGACTCAAATTTCTGTCTTGAATGCGGTGAAAAACTTGAACAAAAATGTCCTCAATGTAAGAAAGCGCTGCCGATCGATTCTAAATTCTGCAACGGATGCGGTCATAAACTGACATCAAAGGCAACTTCATCTCAAACGGAATTTTCATTTGACGAAAAGTTAGACAAAATTCAACGATATCTCCCCCAAGGTCTTACTGAAAAAATATTAGCTCAAAAAGGCAGAATCGAAGGTGAGCGCAAGCAGGTCACTGTTATGTTTTGTGATATGGAAGGGTTTACTCCACTGGTTGAACAGATAGGCTCTGAAGAAGCATATTCCATTATCGATGAGGTTTACGAAATTCTCATTCATAAAGTTCACGACTATGAGGGTACGGTCAATGAAATGACCGGTGATGGCATTATGGCTCTTTTTGGTGCTCCTATTGCCTTGGAAGATGCACCGCAAAGGGCCATCAGGTCAGCCTATTCAATCCACCGGGAGATGGCTAAGTTCAACAACAAAATGAAACAAGAGAGAGAAAGTATACCGCCTGCAAAAATGCGGATCGGAATTCACAGCGGTCCCGTGGTTGTTGGCGCCCTAGGGAATGACCTCCGGGTAGAGTTCAAGGCAGTGGGGGACACGGTAAATCTGGCCTCCAGGGTGGAGGGGCTGGCAGAACCGGGAACGACCTGTGTGACCGGTGAAACATTCAGGCTAACCGAGGGGTTCTTTCGGTTTGAGGCACTGGGGGAAAAGAAGGTTAAGGGCAAAAAAGAGCCCGTCAAGATATACCGCGTGATCGCTCCCAGTACCCGAAGGACTCGATTTGACGTCAGTGCCGAGAGAGGTCTTACACCCCTTGTGGGAAGGGAGAGGGAGTTAGAACTTCTGCTGAATGGCTTTGAGAGGGCCAAGGGAGGCCGCGGCCAGGCCCTCTCTGTAACGGCCGAGGCGGGTGTTGGAAAATCGAGGCTCTTATATGAGTTCAGAAAGGCTGTTGCCAACGAGGATGTGACCTTTTTGGAGGGCAAATGTCTCTCTTACAGCAGCGGTGTGGCATTTCATCCGGTCATAGATGTCTTGAAGTCGAACTTCGATGTCGGGGAGGAAGATGGGGATTCCGAGATCAGGGAAAAGTTCAAAAGAGGGCTCAAAACATTAGGGGCCGATGAAGCTTCTACGCTTCCTTATCTTCTGGAACTTTTTTCTGTCAAAGACAGCGGTATCGATAAAATACCCCTGAGCCCTGAGGAAAAAAAGTATCGAATCACAGAGGCAGTAAAGGGAATTACTATTAGAGGTTCGGAGATTCGGCCCCTGATTATAGCCATTGAGAATCTTCACTGGGTTGACAAAAGCTCCGAGGATTATTTTAAGAACCTGCTGGGTAGCCTTTCAGGTGCGAGGATATTTTTAATATTTACGTACAGGCCTGAGTTTGTGCACACCTGGGGAGGGAAAACCTACCATAGCCAGGTGAACCTGAACCGCCTTTCCAACCAGGAGAGCCTCCTCATGGTATCTCAACTTTTGGGTACAGATGACCTGGCCAGGGAGCTTGAGGAATTGATCTTGGAGAAAACAGAAGGAGTTCCTTTTTTCATTGAGGAGTTTATAAAATCCCTTAAGGATTTAAACATCATTAAGAGAGAGGACAGCAAATATCGCCTAGCAAAAGAGGTCCAGGCCGTGACCGTTCCTTCTACGATCCAGGATGTGATCATGGCGCGGGTTGACTCGCTGCCAGAGGGTGTCAAAGAAGTACTTCAGACCGGGTCCGTTATCGAAAGGGAATTCGTCTATGAGTTGATAAAGGTGGTTTCGGGTCTCCCGGAAAAGGAATTATTATACCATCTATCTGTGTTAAAGGATGCAGAGCTTTTGTATGAGAGAGGAATATATCCTCAATCAGCTTATATCTTCAAACATGCTCTCACCCAAGTGGTGGCCTACGACTCATTGTTGGTAAGGCGGCGGCAGGAGCTGCATCGGCTCATCGGCCGGACCATTGAGGAACTCTACGCAAACCGGCTGGCTGAACAGTACGAGGTACTCGCCCACCATTTTGCGCAGGGGGAGGAGTGGGCCAAGGGTCTTGAGTATTTCTGCAAGGCTGCGGAGAAGGCGGCCCAGACCTTCGCTAACCGCGAGGCGGTCGGCAACTATGACCAGGCCCTTGAGATGGCACACCATCTCGGCAACGGGGTGGACACAAAGACCACCATGGGGATTCATCAGGCTAAAATGGGTCTCTACTTTACCCTAAGCGACTTCGGGCGCTCCCGGGATGAAGGTGAGCGTGCCCTGGCTCTAGCACGCAAGGCTGGGGATCGGGTCAACCAGGCGGTGGCCCTTGTTGGGATGGGGTGGGCGGTGCTCTATGCCCACGACTTCGACCCAGCAATTGCCTACGCACGCCAGGCCACCGCAGTCGCTGAGGCAGCAGACGCCAAAACGGTCCTGGCCGGCGGCCACACCATCATCGCAATGGCCTATGCCGTTACTGCTCGGCTTGACCAAGCGAAGGAAGAGCTTGGTCAGGCTCTCATCATCAGCCAGAAAGCGGGCGATGATAGGCACCATGCACTCTCGCTCTGGATTAGCGGATACCTCAAGAATTGGGAGGGGGAGTTTGCTGAAGCATCGCACCTCCAATCCGAAGGCCTAAGAATTGCCCGAGAACACAACCTTCTGGTGCCGGTCCTTCACTGTCTTTACGGTTACGGGCTCGCCCTGATCGGCGAGGGCCATTATGATAAGGCCCTCGCAGTGTTGGAGGAGGGGTTGGCACTCGCCGAGAAAGCGGGTGCCGAAATCCGGTGGCTCCGTTTCCTCAACACCCTTGGGTGGCTTTACAGCGAGTGCGGGGATCTGGACCGTGCTTTCGACCTCAACCAAAGGAGTGCCGAGGGGGCCCGGAAACGGGGCGACCCTGAAACGATCGCCAACGCCGAGATCAACCTGGGTGATCTCTTCCTGGCACAGAGCGACTT
>JAQYVR010000264.1 GCA_030145395.1 Desulfobacteria bacterium | reverse complement strand
GGTCCCCTTTTACTTTTCCGCCGGTGGGTCCCTTTTGGGTTGCCATTTACGCACGGGAAAGGAAGTCCATTCCAACAGAGAGACGTTATTGCATCTAATTCGCCCTGAGTTCAGGCAGTAGCGTCTACCCGAGTGAAGCCTTTTCCCTGTCCCCATTTCTTTCAAAAAGGATTGACAAAGATAAAGGTATGCCTGTATTGTAGGACCAACCGGTCGGTTCTAAAATCAATGTGGGAGATTTGTGCCCAGCAAAGAAGAAACCCTCACTGAAGCTGCAGAGTAGGTCCATAACAAGGGGTACCCTTTAATAGCAAATCGGAGATAAAGATCATGAGTAAAAAAGTCTACAAACAACTGCTGGAAGTCATGAAGAAACGTGGTGGCCCTTACGCCGGTGCGGACATCCCCGAATTCTATGAGCTGGCGGAAGTTTTGTTCACTCCCGAACAAGCCGAGGTGAATAATGCCATGCCCGAGGGGCCTTTCACTGCGCCGGGTCTTGCAAAAGAGATGACAAGGGATGAAGGCGAAATCACGGGCATTCTTGAATCGATGGCGAACAACGGGCTCTGCCTTGCGATGAAAATGGAGCAGACACAGTTTTACATGGCCGCCCCATTCATGCCGGGAATTCTTGAGTTTCAATTCATGCGCGGGACATCGTCGCAAAGGGACAAGCAAATTGCCAAGCTCATTTATGATTATAAGGGAGCCTTTGAGACTTCCGGGGGGCCTGTTTTTGAATCAAAGTTCCCCTTCGCAAGGGTCATCACGGTGGACAGCACCATTGAATCCGAAAGCACCATCCATACCTATGATCAGGTTCAAACCTTAATCGACAATTCCGACCTCATCGGTGTTGCTACCTGTTATTGTCGCCATGCGGCCGATTTACGGGGTGAAGACCTCCACGGCATGCCCAAGGATGTCTGTATGCTGTTTGGACCGATAGGGCAGTACGCCGTTGAAAGACTCGGAGCTAAGATGTTAAGCAAGGAAGAAGCCAGGGGAGTCCTGAATCGAGCCGAGGAAGCCGGTCTTATCCACATGAGCGAGAACATGGAAGAAGGTGTGAGATTTCTCTGTAATTGTGACCGCTGGCATTGCGTTGCTGTTCAAATGGCCCTTAAACAACCCAAACCCGGTCTGGGATTCAATTCGGGTTTTGAGCCGCGGTTTGATGCGGATTTGTGCACGGCCTGCGAGGACTGCCTTGAACGATGCCCCCCCGAAGCCCTTGTCATGGGCTCCAATGATGTGCCTGAAGTCGACCTTGACAGGTGCTTTGGATGCGCGGTTTGCGCCACCGGATGCCCGTCGGAAGCCATCTCCATGGTAAACAAACCCGGATATCCGGCGCCACCCAAGGATGAAAACGCTTTTAAGGAGGCCATGAAAGCGGCTGGGTAGCATTTTCAGGGGGAATATTGTTGTAATTGAGGGTCTAGGCGACGAAACGAGTAGGGCACACGACATCAACAATATGGGGCAGGTGGTAGAATCTCGATCGTCGTTTCATGTCGGGATCTGGAGGAGTCTCTCAAGAGGGCTGTTGGAGGGGAGTTGCAGTGAAACGGCGAGCTGCAGATTCCGGGTTTCCCTCAGCACC
>JAQYVR010000142.1 GCA_030145395.1 Desulfobacteria bacterium | reverse complement strand
CTTCAGGACGGGGTCAAGAGGAGCTATATGAAAATGTTAATCTTCCTTACCGGGGCGCGAAGCACTGCCGCGAGGCAGAACCCCCGCCCTTCAGGGCGGGGAAGCTTCACACATCAGGACAAGTCGGGATGTGGATAGGCTATCGGTTGAGGTTTGAAGGGTAAAGGAGGTTTTAGGGGAATGAAGAGGGAGCAGTGGAAGAGTCAGTCCGGCTTTCTGCTTGCAGCTGTTGGCTCCGCAATAGGGCTCGGCAACATATGGCGATTCAGTTATATGGCATATGATAACGGTGGAGGAGCTTTTCTCATCCCCTACTTAGTTGCTCTTTTCACTGCCGGCATCCCTCTCCTCATACTTGAGTTTGGAGTTGGACATGAAAGGATGGGGTCAGCCCCGCTTGCTTATGCAAAGATTAAGAAGAACTGGGAGTGGCTTGGGTGGTGGGCTGTGACATTTGTTATGTTCGGCGTCGTCCTTTACTACATTGTTGTGATAGCATGGTGCCTGAATTTCTTTATCCTCTCCTTCAATCTTGGCTGGGGTAATGACCCCAACTCTTTCTTCTTCAAGGATTTCCTTTCAGTGAGCAATGGCCCATCTGAGATTGGCCAGGTAAGGGCCCCGATATTCGTTGCTCTTGTAATTGTCTGGTTTCTGAACTGGCTTATCTGTTACAGAGGAGTGAGAAGAGGCATCGAACTCGCCAACAAGATATTCATGCCTCTGCTGTTTTTTCTGACTTCAGTCCTTGTCTTTTGGTCTCTTACCCTTGACGGGGCAATCGTGGGTATAAGAGCATATCTCACCCCGGACTTTTCCAAACTCTCCGATCCAAAGGTCTGGATCGATGCATACAGCCAGATCTTCTTCACCCTGAGCCTCGGCTTTGGTATCATGATAGCCTACGCTAGCTACCTTCCAGAAAAGTCCAATATCTCTAGGAATGCCATACTGACGGGCCTCATCAACAGTGGATATTCTCTCTTTGCCGGCGTGGCGGTATTTGCAGTACTCGGCTTTATGGCCACATCTTCCGGAGAGACCCTCTCTGAGGTTGTGTCTCAGAGTATCGGTCTTGCCTTTGTTGCATATCCCAAGGCAGTCAGCCTTATTCCAGGCGGGAATCTGTTTGGTGCAATATTTTTCTTCTGCCTGGTAGTGGCAGGGTTGTCGTCATCCATATCAATAATTGAGGCATTCACTTCTGCCATGGTGGATAAGTTCCATCTGAGAAGGAAACCTTTCATTACCTTGATCTCAATACTCGGGTTATTGGGCTCCACTATTTTCGCGACGCAGGCA
Source organism: Desulfobacteria bacterium (assembly GCA_030145395.1). GTDB lineage: Bacteria > Desulfobacterota > Desulfobacteria > Desulfobacterales. The sequence continues at coordinate 1,287 of JAQYVR010000142.1, read as the reverse complement.
GGGCTGTTGTGGTTAGATATAGTGGACCATTTTCTGACCCACTATGGGCTGGTTGCGGTCGGTATCCTCGAATGTGTTCTTGTTGGATGGTTGTTCGGTTCAAAGGTTCTGAGAAACCACATCAACAAGATATCCTCCATAAAACTGGGCATCTGGTGGGACATACTTATTAAGTACTTCATACCGCTCGTGCTCGGCATAATTCTTGTTGGAGACCTTTGGCAAGAGCTGAGCCAACCCTATGGGGGCTACTCCTGGTCATCCCTTATTCTGATAGGCTGGAACTGGGTGGTGCTGACGCTCATTGTGGGCTTTGTTCTCGCCTCAAGGTCGTGGAAGACGGAACATCACAAAGCATGTGGAAGAAGTCAAGGATAGTAGGAGACCCTTGCATAACCCCTTCTCACTTAGTTACATGAACTTTTTGACCCATCTTCAGGCTCGCTCACTAAATCCTGAGAACTCGGCCTAATGGCCTCAAACAGCTCAGGATTTGCCCATGGCCGTGGGCCCGTTTGCTTCGCCCGGATGGGTGCCCCAAAAAGCTCATGAGGGGCGTTCCAAGGAGTTATACAAGTCTCTCTCAGTGGTTTTGCCTGGATGAGTAGTGCATTTTTCCGAACAATACCCTGGTGCGATCAGGGTGCCTCGGGGATTACTAATGAGTGCGCTAATCACCCGACACAGGGTCAAGTTCCCTTCCTCCGCTGCAGCCGGTTTGGATGTTTCTAAGGCTTGTGCCGGGCGTCCTAAAAACTCGTCCTGACGGGCTCAAACAGTTCAGGACGCTCACCGGCGCTTCGCCAAGAATCATCGAAAATAGGCTGCAATGCGAACTCAGGAAATACGACCCTATGCCTGATGTTCAATCCAGGGTGGAAATTGTCAGGTACCTTTTGGACCTCTTAGTAACTTGAAGCCTTCTCCTGCAGGGTTCGGGCGATTTTGTGCTCGTCGAAGCTGCTGCTGGCGAATTCTCGGTATTGTCAAGACCCGCTTTATCAAGGATCTTTCGGACCTCCTGACTCAACTGGGTCATATCGCCGCTGTCCGGACGAACTCCTAATAACTTGTGTCCCTCCTTGGCCATCTCTTGCCCAACGATGGTCGCTTTCTGCGCACCCGTATGTCACATAAGGAGACCATGACAACGCCGCTTCCCAAAGAGTATCTTGGCCTTTCTTGACAATAGGGTCACGAAGCGATAGATCTAGTTAGACATTCCAGGGTATCGATGCCTTGTTGTGAACAAGCTGCACAGCAGGTTTGGACCGAACAAAGATTGGG
>JAQYVR010000114.1 GCA_030145395.1 Desulfobacteria bacterium | reverse complement strand
CACTTAGAGCGTAATGAAACCACATCTGAACATACGCATCATCCAATAAAACAGCAGACTGGCTGGATAATTTCGGGTAAGCTGATGTTATTTCTCTTAACTGATGCAACCTCGATTTCTCCTCACAACCAGGTGAAAAATCAAATGAATCCAAGTAGAGAAAATCTATTTCCTGATCAAAGTCTTTTAACATCTAGTGTATGAGCAACATTGCCCTACGATAACGACCGGGTTTAATACTATCAATCATCCTATCATTCAGATGAAGGAGAATCACTGCATTAAGAGTAGTATAGGTGGTATCAATATGTTTTTTAATAAGAAGGTTTATAAAGAAGTGGTAAGGAATTCGTTGCTAAATATTGGATGGGATTTTACGGTTGTTGAGAAGCTAAGGGAATTAGATGGAATTATGGTTTGCACAACACCTTCCGTTGTACAACATATTGGTCATAGTGGTATCTGGTCTGATGAGCATAGGCTTGACGTAGCTGTTGATTATTAGAGTGAAACCGGGGTCGGGTCTTGAACCCCTTTGATTTCTTCAGCCTCCGGACACCTCCTTCCGAACCCTTGAATGAGATATAGTTCAGGCCTAAAAAACATGGACGGCATCGCCATAATTGGTATAGTGGACGGACGGGTGTGAAACCCCCGGCGTAAGGCGCACGGCTCAGGGCGTAGGGCGGAAGGAGAAGACCCCTTTCCAGGACGTTTTGTGCCGTAGTTTGTTGTGGCGCAGGGGGTGGCCCCCCCAGGGGTATGAAACGATAGGCTCAAGGCGCAGGGCGTAAGGTGTAGGGGGCAAAGCCCCCAGGCATAGGGCGTAAGGCATAAGGCGTAAGGCCCGCGGCGCACGGCGCACGGTGAAGGACAAAGCAGAATACATATGAAGGTCTTGGGTCATTCGATAGCGGATCTGGTGGAGATGATCCGGCAGGCTGAGGGCCGGGTCAATTGCACCGGGCTGTCAGGGGCTGAGCAGGGGTATTTATTGTGCCGACTTTACAGTGCGCTCAATAGGCCTCTTTTTGTCGTGTGCGCAGAAGCAAAAGCGGCCGAACTCCTGGCTGCTGACACCCGGTTTTTTTCCGGAAAAAGAGACGTTCCGGTTATTACTTTTCCATCCTACGACATCCTTCCATTCCAGCCTCTGGCCTATCATTCCCAGACCGCATGCAAGCGGATTGAAACGCTCTACCGGATGTTGACCGACTCCCGGCCTCCCATCGTTATCGCCACAATCTCTGCCTTGCTTCAGAGGGTGATTCCCGGAGAGGTCCTTTCCCAATATGCAGAATATGTCCTGGAAGGTGAGGAGATGGATCGAGAGTCGCTTGTCCGCAAGCTGATTCAGGGCGGGTATCAAGAGACAATCCTGGTGGAGGACCCCGGAGATTTTGCCGTCCGAGGGGGGCTTGTTGACATCTTCCCTCCCCTTTATTCTGACCCCATCCGCATCGAGTTCTTTGGTGACACAGTCGAGTCGATCAGGGCCTTTTCAGCAGCAGACCAGCGTTCAATGAAGCCTGTATCCGAGGTGACGCTCCTTCCGGCCGCAGAAACCGTTCTGGATCCTTTGGACATAGACCAGGTGGTTGAACGGGTTCGTAAATTGGGAGACGCCCTGGTCATGCCCGGCCTGCGTATTGAAGAGATCGTAGATAGACTCGAAAACTTCAATCAATTCCCTGGGATCGGAGGGCTCATTTCTCTGATTCATCCCTCGCTCGACACTTTATTCGACTACATGCCGAAAGAGACCCTGCCGATCGTCATCGATCCCGGGTCCATGGAGAAGAAGGCATTCGATATTGAAGAGACCGTTACCAAAAACTACTTGGCTGCTCGAAATGACAATAGATTGTGTGCAGAACCTGAAGCCCTTTATACAGCCTGGTCTGATATTGATGCCAGGTTCAGCCAGGGGCCCAACCTGGTCTTCAGGATAATCCCTGTCACAGAGTCAGGTACCATGACGTGCAACCTGACTGTTGAAGGGAATGATCTTGTCATCCAGCAGCTCAAGCAACGAGGGAAACCCGAGGATCTGTTGCGGCCCCTGGTCGACTGGATGAACCAGGCCCGGGAAAACGGCCTGGCGCCATATCTTTTGTGCCGGACCAGGAAACAGGCCGAGCGCGTGGAGGACCTGCTCTTGCCGTATCACATCCAGCTTCAGCACCTGGACGCGTTTCCAGAAGAGGCCCATGCGGAGAAGGGGCCGAGCATCTGCTTGGGGGAGCTCTCCACCGGGTTTGTCTGGGCCCAGGAAGGTCTGGCAATCATCACAGACGACGAGGTGTTTGGCTCCAGGCACCGGCTTTCAAGGGTTGCAAAAAAGGAGACAAGGCCTCGCCCGATTGTCTTTGAGGATCTAAAGGCCGATGATCTTGTGGTGCACACAGAACACGGTATAGGCCGGTACAAGGGCCTTGTGAAGATGGAAGTTGCAGATATTTCTAATGATTTTCTTGTCATAGAATATCAGGACAATGACAAGCTCTACGTCCCGGTGGACCGCATGAACTGCGTGGGAAAGTATGTGGGAGTGGATGGTATCACCCCGCGCCTGGAGAAGATGGGGGGTAAGTCGTGGGGGCGGATCAAGGAGCGGGTCAAAAAATCGGTCCGCAAGATGGCCGGCGAACTCCTCAAGCTCTATGCCGCACGCGGGGTGCAGAAAGGTCATGCCTTTTCGCCGCCGGACCGATCCTTTGAGGAGTTTGAAGCTGCATTCGAATATGCTGAGACTCCCGATCAGAGCCGGGCTATCGGGGACGTCATGGCTGATATGGAGTCACAGGTGCCCATGGATCGACTGGTCTGTGGTGACGTGGGTTACGGAAAGACAGAGATTGGACTGCGTGCCGCGTTCAAGGTGGTCTGGGACAACAAGCAGGTGGCGTTTCTCGTGCCAACGACAATCCTTGCCGAACAGCATTTCAAGACATTCAAGGAGAGGTTCGAACCCTACCCGGTGGAGATAGAGACGCTGAGCCGGTTTCGCTCTCCAAAAGAGCAGCGGGCCATTGTCAAAAAACTTAAGGAAGGGAAGGTCGACATTGTTATCGGGACACATCGGCTTTTGCAGAAGGATATTGCATTCAGAGATCTCGGCCTGGTCATTGTTGACGAAGAGCAGCGTTTTGGTGTGGCCCACAAGGAGAGGCTCAAGAAACTCCGCCGCCTTGTAGATGTCCTGGCCCTGACAGCCACGCCCATACCGAGGACCCTGCACATGTCTTTGATGGGGATCAGGGATCTGAGTATCATTGCTACCCCCCCCGAGTACAGGTATGCCATCAAGACGTACATTAGTCCGTTTGACGATACAGTGGTGGCAGAGGCGATACACAGCGAACTTCAGCGAGGCGGCCAGATATTTTTTGTTCACAACAATATCCAGACCATATGGAATGTGGCCCGTCACCTTGAAAGCCTGGTGCCGAGTTTGCGTGTTGGGGTTGCCCACGGACGCCTGGGTGATGAAGAGCTCGAAACCGTGATGCTTGAGTTCTTACACCGCGAGATTGATCTCCTGGTGTGTACCACCATCATAGAGTCAGGGCTTGACATCCCATCGGCTAATACGATTCTGATCAACCGGGCTGATAAGTTCGGCTTGGCTCAGATCTATCAGCTTCGGGGCCGCGTGGGTCGGGCAGAGGAGCAGGCCTATGCCTATCTCTTCATACCGCATGAGGGGGCGCTGACCAGGGATGCCCAAAAACGCCTGAAAGTCCTGATGGAGCACAGTGACCTCGGGGCTGGTTTTGAGATCGCAATGAGCGATCTTCAGATAAGAGGGGGTGGCACCATCCTGGGTCCGACGCAGTCGGGGCACATTGCATCGGTCGGCTACGAGATGTATCTGCAGCTCATGGAACGCACTATGCGCGAACTTAAAGGAGAACCAGCCGAGTCAGAGGTGGAACCCGAGATCAAGGTGAACTGGTCGGCCTACATCCCTGAAGACTATGTTTCGGGTATTGACCAGAGGCTCGTATCATACAAACGGTTGGCGAGGATGACAGAAACATCCGAAGTTGAGCAGTTTCATGAAGAACTGATGGACCGCTTCGGTCCGCTTCCCGAACCAGCCAAGGTTCTCATGGACAAGATCATGCTGAAGGTCATGTGCAAGAAGTTGGGCATAGAACGGCTGGACCTGGCAGATCAAAGGCTCGTGCTCTCCTTTTCCGAGAATTGTGACGTGAGTCCGGAGAGGATAACCGATCTGATCCAAAGAAGCCCACGGCGGTTCCGTCTCACGCCGGATGGTGTGCTTGAGGTGTCCATGAAACCGGGTGAGTATGCCGATACCCTGGAAGCAACGAAAAAGGTCTTGCAAGATCTGGGTTGATCTGTTAGCGGGTTGAATGAATTAGCCGCAAACACACGCAGACAAATAGCTCCGCTGAAGGCGGAACTATCGACTGTCAATGCCCTGCGGGCATATTGAACTGCAACAGCGAGCGCATTCCCCGCAGCGCGCCGTCGCCAGAGCGGCTGTGGCGCGTCGGCGACTTGCTGCGGGGTTAGCGAGCGAATCTAAAGATTGTAAAATTCCTTACAGTCGGCGCGAAGCACTGCCGTTGGGCAGAACATTCCCTGCAGCTTGCTCCAGCGAATCTTCAAAATCACGAAAAGATTGCATGGTTAATCTCATACAAATATCAAGCTTATTCCGCCAAGGGCTGACTGCCCTGTTTGTGCCCTCCGTCGCTCTCGCTCAGGCGAGGCGGGTGGGTCGGCCGAACAGAAGGTCTGTGCATGTCCGCGTGTTTCTGCGGCTGATTCATATCTCTGTGTTTTGCGGTTTCATATTGCTTTGCGGGGTCTCGGGCTGTTCCGACAAGACTGAGACGTCGGCTGAAGAAAAGGTGGCTATCCGCGTGGACAATTGTGTGCTCACCTTGGCTGAATTCAATGAATACTTTGAGACAGTCACGACGGCGTGTGGCGGAGAGGACGATAAGGATGAAACGGCGATTCGGGAAGTTCGACTTGAGTTTCTTTTGCAACTCCTTGAAGAGATGATAATTCTCAGACGGGCTGATGAGCTTCATCTGCAAATCTCTCCCCAGGAATTGGACGAGGCTGTACTAGATTTTAAGAAGGACTATCCTGAAACAGCTTTTGAAGATATGCTTCTCAAGCGGGCGGTCCGGCTTGAAGCCTGGAGAGAGAGACTGAAAAGGCGGCTGTTGGTGGAAAAGGTCGTCCTCGAGGATGTTTTGAGAGAAGATTCAACCACACCAGAAGAAATAAGAGATTATTACGAGAAACACCGGAAAGAATGGAGCCGTGTGGAAGAGGTGAGGGCATTGCACATCTTACTTCCCAGTGAGGACGAGGCACAGAACATTTTAGAACAGCTTCAAAATGGTGATGACTTTGCTACACTCGCCCGGCGCTATTCCACAGCACCGGAGGCTTTGCAAGGCGGAGACATGGGATATATAGCCCGAGGTCAGCTTCCCGCCTCCCTGGAAGAACCTCTTTTCGACCTTAAATCCGGGGAAGTGAGCCCTGCGATCAAGACACCTTACGGATTCCATGTTTTTCACGTAGTCGAAAGAAGAGGGATAGGTGTGCCGAGCTTGGACGAGTGTGTTGAAAAAATCAGGCAAGGTCTGCACAAGGAAAGGATAGAGACTGCCTACGGGCCGTGGTTGGCTAAGCTCCGATCACGGTATCACATTGAGATTGACAAGGAGATTATTTGATGAAGGGACAATCTGTTCCAGCAAGGTATTTCAGTTTCTTGGTCATAATGTGCAGTTTGGTGTGGGGCGTGGTGGCAGGTTACGCCGAACCAGTAGATCGCATTGTGGCTATAGTCAACGATGATTGCATCGCCCTTTCAGAGCTACAAGAAGCCCTCGTGCCGTATGTCAAGCAAATACGTGCGGCCAACTATTCGCCTCTGGTGGAGCGCGAGATGATTTTTAAACTTCGTCAGGACATCCTGAACAGGATAATAGACCAGAAGTTGACCCAACAGGAGACCGAAAGACAAAAAGTCAATATCGGTGACAAGGAGATTGATCAGCAAATAGAGAGGATCAAGAGTCAACATCTTTTGACGGATGAAGAACTGAGAGCATCGCTTGCGAGAGATGGCCTCACCCTGGAAGAATATCGCGAGAAGGTCAAGCAACAGATCCTTAGGATGACACTCATTAATATTAAGATAAAGTCGAAGATTGCTATTACTGATAAGGATATTCGAGAATACTATGAAGCGCACAAGGCAGACTATGAGGGGACGCGGAAATACCACTTGCGCTCCATACTTATAGGTGAGCCCCCCTCGGACGATACAGATATGAAAATGGCGGCACTGATAAAGGCGGAGGCCATCTATAAGGCGTTGAAGTCAGGGGCAGACCTTGATGAAGTGGCCAGGGAGAATGCAGGGGGCGGCGTTGCCGTGGCAGGCGGAGACCTTGGCCTATTTACATTGGATGAGCTTTCAACCGAATTCCGGGAGACCGTTCGCCCGATGGCTGAGGGTGAAGCCAGTCCCGTGTTAGAAACACCAAATGGATATCAGATCTTGGTGCTTCAGGAGATCAAGGAGATACCGGGGAAGACTCTGAAAGATGCCGGCATCGAGATTCACGAGAAGCTTTACAAGGAGTTCGAGGAAGCAAAATATAACGAATGGGTTGCGGAGCTTAGGGAGCGGGCGTATATAAAGATTACACTATAGACCTACTTCGATTGCCGATTGTCATTTCTTCATGAGTCTTTGTCCAAAATGGCTCAATGACGTTCACAAAAGGCCTTTTTCAGACACGCGTTGTGCTGCAATTCCGCAATCCACATTCCGAATTCCGCGTTGAAGGGAGAGTCATGGAAACAGTTACGATTGATACACTAGGAAAGTATAACGGCCAGGATGTCACCGTCTGCGGGTGGCTGACCCATAAGCGATCCAGCGGTCGCATAAGTTTTCTGGTCCTGAGAGATGGTACGGGCATTGTGCAGGCTACCTGTATCAAGGGCGAAACAGATGAAAAGGCATTGGAATTTTTCCCGGAACTGACCCAGGAGTCATCACTCGCTGTCACGGGGAAGGTTCAAAAGGACAAGCGGGCGCCAGGGGGATACGAGGTCCTGGTGACCAGCATTGAAGTACTTCAGATTGCCGAAACCTATCCTATCGCACCGAAAGAGCACGGTGTCGGGTTCCTGATGGATCACCGCCACCTGTGGCTGCGGTCCTCGCGACAGCATGCCATCTTGCGTGTTCGCCATGCAGTTATTAATGCTGCACGCAAGTTCTTCGACGATCAGGGGTTCACGCTCCTGGATGCCCCAATCCTGACCCCCTCGTCTTGCGAGGGAACGACTAACCTCTTTGAAATAGACTATTTTGGAGATAAGAAAGCCTTTTTGTCTCAGAGCGGGCAGCTTTATATGGAGGCCGGTGCCATGGCCTTTGGCAAGGTTTACTGCTTTGGCCCCACATTTAGGGCTGAGAAGTCAAAGACCCGACGCCACCTCACAGAGTTCTGGATGATAGAGCCGGAGATTGCATTTGCTGATCTTGAGACCGTGATGAAGCTTGCCGAAGGTTTGGTTGTGGCTATCGTAAAGAAGGTCCTCGAAACGCGAGGGCAAGAGCTTCACGAGTTAGGGCGAGATATTGCCAGGCTTGAGAAGATTCAGCCCCCCTTTCCTGTTGTCACCTATGATGAGGCTGTACAAATTGTGAATGATGCCGGAGAATCGATGCCGTGGGGAGAAGATTTTGGGGGTGCACATGAAACCATCGTATCAAATCATTTTGAAAAACCCGTGATCATTCACCGGTATCCGGCTGAGGTAAAGGCCTTCTATATGAAGAACGATCCAGATCGTCCTGAGGTGGCGCTGTGCGTGGACATGCTTGCTCCCGAAGGCTACGGCGAGATCATCGGCGGAGGCCAGCGTGAAGACGATTCGACTGTCTTAAAGGAGAAGATAGAAAAGGCTGAACTGCCGGCTAAGGACTTTGAATGGTACATGGATGTTAGACGTTATGGGAGTGTCCCGCATGCCGGCTTTGGCTTAGGGCTTGAGCGAACAGTGGGCTGGATCTGCGGTCTTGAGCACGTGAGGGAGTCGATTCCGTTTCCTAGGCTGATGGACAGACTCTATCCATAAACAGAAGCGACGGCACAGGGCTCAAGGCGCAAGGGAAGAAATTTGTTGCCTGAGCCTCGTGCCTTACGCCTTATGCCGCGTTCATCATTCTTGAAATACCTTGACCGCTGGGAGCATACAGGGTTAAGGTTCAACAATACTCCATTATAGCCGTAAGACCAATACCCAATAGCTATTACCCGGTAACACCTGATTGAGCATCGCTCAATAAGAGTTAGAGATTAAGATATGTCTGTTGATCGAACAAGACTCCTTTTGGACACCATCAAGAGACTCCTCAGGCGGGGTGCGTCGTCCCATCTCCACAAGATCGTCAACAAGACACACGCTGCAGACCTGGCATTCGTCTTCCGGTTTCTGACGCTTAGAGAGCAAGAGGCCCTTTTTAGTTTCATGGACAATGTCCAGCAGGAGGCCATGCTCTTCAGCGAGTTGGAAGAAGAAGTGCTGCTGAAGTTGATTGAAGACATGCCGGCCGAGAAGATCGCGGGGATCATGGCGCAGATGCCCAAAGATGATGTGGCCGACCTGCTCGGAAAACTCTCTGATGAACGGTCCCAGGCCCTCCTTGATCTGATGACCGAGGAGGAGTCTGAAGAAGTGGAAGAGCTTCTTCGCTACGATGAGGAGACCGCTGGTGGCATCATGCTGCCAGACTTCATCGCGCTAAAAGAAGACGCTACCGCGAGAGAAGTCATAGAGGCATTACAGAAAGACTATATAGATATTGAGATGCCCTTTTATCTGTATGTGGTTGACGACCACGGCCATCTTGTTGGCGTTATCTCGCTTCGGCAACTCGTAGTGGTGCCACCTCATACAAAACTGAAGGCGATCATGGCCACCGATGTGGTCAGTGTCCAGACAGACACAGATCAGGAAGAAGTGGCCAGGATAGTGGCACGCTACAACATTCTGGCTGTACCGGTCGTGGATGAAAACAATAACCCTGTCGGCATCGTCACCGTAGATGACGTTGTTGATATTATCCGAGAGGAAGCTACCGAGGATTTCCTGAAGATGGCGGGCGCTGGCGAGGATCTGGTGGAGTCCCAGTCCGTATTCAAGAGCACCCGGACCAGACTCCCCTGGCTTTTGGCCAGCTGGATTGGTGGCGTCATAGCGTTCTTCATTATCTGCCACTTTGAGAGCAGCCTGAATAAGCTGATCTTCCTCGCCGCTTTTATACCAGTCATCATGGGTATGGGTGGAAACGTTGGAACCCAGTCTTCCACGATCGTAGTTCGAGGCCTTGCGACCGGACGGCTCAGTATTAAACAGATATGGGAGGTGGTGTTCAAAGAGCTGGCGATTGGATTCCTCCTGGGTTTTTTCTACGGTTTTCTCCTCGGATTTGTCGCGCACCTCCGTTATGACATGTGGCTGCTCGGCGTGACCGTGGGGTTGGCTGTTTTAAGTTCGATGACCATTGCCGCCTCAGTGGGTTCTTTGGTGCCCATGGTCTTTGCGCGCATCAATATCGATCCGGCCGTTGCCACCGGGCCGTTTGTAACCACTGCCATTGACATTCTAAGCGTGTTTTTCTACTTCCAGATCGCAACCCTGTTGCTCCCTTTGTAGCCCTCATGCCGCATGCCTCTTCACCTGCCATTGTGCTTCGTGTAACAGAACACGGGGATTACGATAAGATCATTACCTGCCTGACAGGAAAAAGGGGCAAGATTTCGCTTATTGCAAAGGGAGCGAAAAAGAGTATCAAGCGTTTTGCAGGTGTTCTGGAGCTCTTTTCGGTATTGAACCTGGTATGGAGTTTCGGCCGCGGTCGTGGGCTGCCAGTCCTCCAAGAGGCTTCGGTGGTCCATGCTTTTGAGCAGATCCGAACCGATATTACCAGGACGGCCTATGCCAGCTACTGGTGCGAGTTGGTTGATAGGTGGATGGAGCAAGGCCAGCAACAGGTTGCTGTGTATGAGCTTCTTGAGTACACACTCGATCAACTCGACAGCGGGGGCCTGTCAGAGCACTCACTGCACATCAGTTTTCAGCTCCGCTTTATGACTCTGAGTGGCTTCAGGCCGGGCTTGGATCAATGCCATGTTTGCCAAAAGCCTCTGGAGGAGTTTGGATGCTCATCAGTTGCATTCGATGTCAGGCGGGGCGGGGTATTGTGCGGACAATGCGCTCCTCAGAAAACAGGCCCTCTGGGCCTTTCCATGGGCACCGTCAAGCTTCTCAGTTTGGTCTTGAATGCGCCATTAGGAAGGCTTAATCGGGTCGGGTTCTCCAGGCAGGCCATTGAG
>JAQYVR010000084.1 GCA_030145395.1 Desulfobacteria bacterium | reverse complement strand
TGATCTACGGTTATCGTGTTGCAAAAGAGTCTGTTCAACGCCTTGGCGTGGATCGCTCACAGGACGAGGAGGTCGTGGCAATCAGCGAGAACGATACATGCGCTGTGGATGCTCTGCAGGTGCTCCTTGGCACCACTGCCGGCAAAGGGAATCTTATCATAAAGAATTACGGCAAGAACGCCTTTACCGTCCTTAATCGATCTGACAAAAGGGCGTTTCGTTTTTCTCGTAAGGACTACTACAGGTATGATGGGGAGAACCAGGACGAGTTCCACAAGCTTGAGGCAGCGGTTGCTTCCGGCACTGCAACCACAGAGCAACAAACCCGCCAAAGATTACTCAAATCCCTGGACCTTATTTCCAAGCCCTTTGATGAGGTCTTTCACACCAAAGAGGTGAAATTTCCTGAGCCGCCTTATGCGCCCTTGGCTCCTTCCGTGGCATGTACAAAATGTGGCGAGATGACCATGTCTACCCGGATGATAGAGACAGAAAACGGCACGCGTCTGTGTATGCCGTGTGCGGAGGCAGAAGCAGAAGGGCGGACGGAATGACAGTTTCCATGCCTCAGCAGTCCACGACCTCATCATGATAGATGTCAAATCTGTTCCAACGACCCGCAACTCGTAACGCGAAACTCGCAACCCATATCAGACCCATCATGCCGCTTCTTCTACTTAACACCATCCGAGCTCTTGCGATCTCGCGATCATTTGACAATACATATCAGGTTCTTATCTTGTTAAAACAATGCAAGGATTTAATCGATACCAGACTGTTAGAGGAGCAAAATCATGCGTTTTGACAAATTGACCATAAAATCTCAGGAAGTGATTCAAGGAGCCCAAGGCCTGGCTGGTCAACTGGGGCACCAGCAAATAGAGCCGGAGCACCTGTTGAAGGTGATGTTGGAGCAGTCCGAGGGGATAGCTCGCTCCGTTCTCCAGAAGCTGGGTGCGTCGCCTGAGGGGGTCTTGCGTGAGGTCACGGATGTTCTCGAGAAAGGGCCGAAGGTAAGCGGTGCTGGTGGCATGGAAGAGGTCCATATCTCTCCAACAACCAAAAAGGTGTTGGATAGTGCCTTTGCCGAAGCGACCAATATGAAAGATGAATATGTGAGCATCGAACACATCCTGGTGGCTATAACGGATGCAAAAGAAACGGATTCGGCTCGCATCCTGGGGAATGCCGGCGTGACCCGGGATGCGATTCTCAAGGTTCTGATGGACATACGCGGCACGCAGCGAATCACCGATCCTAACCCGGAAGAGAAATATCAGGCGCTGAAAAGGTTCGGTCGTGATTTGACTGATCTTGCACGCCTTGGAAAGCTCGATCCGGTGATTGGCCGCGATGAGGAGATCCGGCGTATAGTCCAGGTTCTTTCTCGCCGGACTAAGAATAACCCGGTTCTCATTGGCGAGCCGGGTGTGGGCAAGACAGCGATCGTGGAAGGCTTGGCCCAGCGGATTGTGAATGGGGATGTCTCTGAGACTCTGAAAAATCGGCGGCTGGTTACACTTGACATGGGTGCCCTCGTCGCAGGTGCCAAATACCGCGGAGAATTTGAGGACCGCCTGAAGGCCGTCCTGAAAGAGGTTGAAGCTGCTGAGGGCGAGATTGTCATGTTCATTGATGAACTCCACACCATGGTAGGGGCTGGGGCTGCTGAAGGCGCGGTCGATGCCTCGAATATGCTTAAGCCCGCTCTGGCTCGGGGCACGCTCCGGTGTGTGGGGGCTACCACTCTGAACGAATATCGAAAGTATGTGGAAAAGGATGCGGCGTTGGAGCGGCGATTCCAACCAGTACTCGTTCAGGAACCAACAGTGGAAGACACAATCTCAATTTTGCGGGGCTTGAAAGAGAAATACGAGGTGCATCACGGTGTGCGAATCAAGGATTCAGCCATTGTGGGTGCAGCTACCCTGTCCCACCGTTACATCTCAGATCGATTCCTGCCAGACAAGGCGATCGATCTGATTGATGAGGCGGCTTCCAGACTCCGGATTGAGATTGACAGCATGCCTGCTGAGATCGATGAGGTGGAGCGCAAGATCGTCCGGGTTGAGATCGAACGGGAAGCACTCAAGAAAGAAACGGATGATGCCTCAAAGGAACGGCTGGGCAAGCTTGAAGAGGACCTTGCGGTTATGAAGGAAAAGAGCCGGGAGATGAAAGCCCACTGGCATAATGAAAAAGAGGGGATTCAAACCATACGTCAGGTAAAGGAGGAGCTCGAGCGAGCGGGTATAGAGGAACAACAGGCTGAGAGAGAGGGGAACCTCGCGCGGGCTGCGGAACTTCGATACGGAGTGGCAACTGATTTGGGGCAGCGCCTTGACGAGGCGAATAAAAGACTTGTCGAGCTTCAGGCTGACCGCAAAATGCTCAAGGAAGAGGTTGATGACGAAGATGTAGCTGAAGTGGTTTCCTTGTGGACCGGCATACCTGTATCCCGGATGATGGAAGGGGAGCGGGAAAAGCTGGTGCACATGGAGGAACGACTCGGAAACCGGGTCGTGGGCCAGAACGAAGCGGTAGTGGCTGTTTCCAATGCTGTGAGACGCGCTCGGTCGGGTCTGCAAGACCCCAATCGGCCCATTGGGTCCTTTATCTTCATGGGACCCTCAGGCGTGGGCAAGACCGAACTGGCCAAGGCTCTGGCCGAGTTCATGTTTGACGACGAGCAGGCCATGGTTCGCATTGACATGTCTGAGTATATGGAAAGACACTCAGTCTCGAGACTGATTGGTGCTCCCCCTGGATACGTGGGCTATGAGGAAGGAGGACAGCTGACAGAGTCTGTAAGGCGGCGGCCCTATTCCGTGGTGCTCTTTGATGAGATTGAAAAGGCTCATCCCGAGGTCTTTAATGTGCTTCTGCAAATTCTGGATGATGGTCGCATGACCGATGGGCACGGTCGAACCGTTGACTTTAAGAACGCTATCATTGTCATGACTTCTAATGTGGGAAGCCACTGGATCCAGGAATTGGGTGTTGATCAGCGAGAAGAAATGGAGAAGCGAGTCATGGAGGCTTTGCGGGCCGGTTTCAAACCTGAATTCCTTAATCGAGTCGATGACATCATGATCTTCCATAATCTTACACCTGAGCAGCTCAGCGCCATCGTGGATATTCAACTCAGGGACGTGCTGCGTCGGCTCGAGGAACAACATGTGACGCTTGAGCTTTCAGATGCGGCCAAAGCGCTTTTGGCGCGGGAGGGTTATGATCCTACCTACGGTGCCCGTCCACTGAAGCGAGCCATCCAGAAACATGTGGAAAATCCTCTGGCCATGGAGATTCTTCAGGGGAACTTTGTTGAGGGGGCGCATATACTGGCGGATGTGAATGAAGGGAAGATCGTTTTTGAAGCCCGGTAACCACAACCACGTAGAATTGCAGGTTGACGAATTATAAAGTAAAGTAATTTTGCGAGACCATCATTTTTTGTGCGAAAATGAGAAGGAGGTCAAGAAGTAAGAACCATGGGAAATTCGATAAGAACCGGAATACTTTTGGCCGGGCTGACTGTCCTGGTCGTGATCATAGGCAATTTATTGGGAGGACGGCAGGGGATGATCATCGCATTTTTCTTTGCAGTCATCATGAACTTTGGCAGCTACTGGTTTTCTGATAAGATTGTGTTGAAGCTTTACCGGGCCAGACCGGTTTCCGAGACAGAGGCCCCGGAGCTACACCGTACAGTGAGACAGCTATCCCAGCAGGCGGGTCTCCCCATGCCGAAGGTTTGTATCATGCCTTCTGAATCTCCGAATGCCTTTGCCACTGGGCGCAATCCCGAGCACGCAGTCGTGGCGGTCACCCAGGGGATTCTAAGATTGTTGAATGGTGACGAACTCAGAGGTGTGCTCGCTCACGAGTTGGCCCATGTGAAGCATCGGGACATCCTCATAGGCTCCATTGCCGCGACTCTGGCCGGAGCCATCATGATAATTGCATCCATGGCCCGGTGGGCGGCGCTGTTTGGTGGCTTTGGGGGTCGGGATGATGATGACGGCGGAGGAATGATCGGGCTAATTGCCATGTCCATTCTGGCGCCTATGGCGGCCATGCTTATTCAGATGGCCATATCACGATCCAGGGAGTTTGCGGCAGATGCGGCAGGCGCGTCATTTGCGGGAAACCCTCGTGGTCTGGCCAGCGCCCTGCAAAAGATATCTTCGGCTTCGCAACGGATACCCATGAAGGCAAATCCTTCCACGGCCCACATGTTTATCATGAATCCCTTGTCCGGCAAGAACCTGATGAGCCTTTTCAGCACCCATCCGCCGGTGGAAAAGAGAATCGAAAGACTGACAGGCCTGAGATAGGCATAGGCTTACATACATAACTGAACATCAAAAGAGAGTCTGCAGCTTGTTAGACATCCGCAGGCTCTCTTTTAATTTGACACTCTTGGCCGCGGATGATACGTGGCATTGATCGTTCGGTGGCAGTTTAAGAACCGTGGTTGCACTGCTACAGCGAGTGAATTACCCGCAGCTTGTCGGAGCACAGCGGACTTGTCCGCCGGAATTGTGGCGGAGATCCCGTCTTGACGGGGCTGCAGGGAGCTTCATTAGTTTAGTAGCCAGATTGTTTGGCTATGAACTACTCAACGAATTGACCACTCAACAATTTAACCGTGTGAACTATGAAGATACACGAATACCAGGCCAAAGAGATCTTTTCTAAGTTTTCAATCCCCGTGCCTAAGGGCCAGGTTGCTCATGATGCCAAGGAAGCCAAACGCATCGCTGAGGAAATTGGAGGCGGGCGCTGGGTGATAAAGGCGCAGATCCATGCTGGTGGCCGGGGTAAGGGCGGTGGTGTGCGCGTGGCAGAAACCCTGGAAGCCGTGGGAGAGATAGCTGAAGAGATGATCGGGATGACCCTGGTTACGCCTCAGACCGGCCCCCAGGGGAAGCTGGTTTCCAAGGTTCTGGTGGAAGAGGGGATCACGGTCAAACAGGAATTCTATGTGGGGGCGGTAGTTGATCGCCCGAACCAGTGTCCCGTATTGATTGCCAGTGCTGAGGGCGGCATGGGTATTGAGGAGTTGGCCGCGACCCATCCTGACCGGATTGTAAGGGAGTGGATTGATGTGGGCGTCGGGATTTCAGCCTTTCAGGCTAGAAATCTGGTCTTTGGCTTGGGGATAGATGCGAGCCTTGTCAGGGATGGTGTCCGGGTCTTTACTCAGCTATACAGGATTTTTGATTCTCTTGATTGCACATTAGTGGAGATCAACCCGCTAGTAATCACTGAAGACAATCGTCTGCTGGCCCTTGATGCCAAAATAGAGTTTGATGACAACGCCCTATATCGCCATAAGGAACTCTTGGAGTTGGAAGACTCTGCCGAGCAGGACCCCTTGGATCTTGAGGCTTCACGGCACCGACTTAACTATATCCGCCTGGATGGTGA
The DNA here is from genome assembly GCA_030145395.1 of Desulfobacteria bacterium. Taxonomy (GTDB): domain Bacteria; phylum Desulfobacterota; class Desulfobacteria; order Desulfobacterales. The sequence continues at coordinate 5,466 of JAQYVR010000084.1, read as the reverse complement.
TCTCGGAATAATGGTAAACGGCGCAGGGCTGGCCATGGCTACCATGGACTTGATTAAGCAGGCCGGAGCCAGTCCGGCCAATTTCCTGGATGTGGGTGGCGGGGCCACCACAGAGATGGTGACAAAGGGTTTTGAAATTATATTGAACGATGAGAACGTTCGTGGAATCCTCATCAACATATTCGGGGGCATCCTGCGGTGCGATGTATTGGCCAAAGGTGTGGTGGAAGCGGCCTCAAAGGTGAAGATAAAGGTGCCTGTGGTAGTTCGACTGGATGGCACCAATGTGGAAGAAGGCCGCCAGATCCTTGCCGAATCAGACCTTGAGCTTATTGTGGCAGATTCCATGGCTGATGCTGCAGAGAAAGTCAGGGCAATTGCATCGTAAAAGAAGTGGCTACAATGCCTAAAAATGGTGACTACTCCGGGTCAAAGTTCAACGGTTGGTTGGGTTAACCTCTGAACCTCTGAACCATTGAACCCCGTTCTGGTGAACCGTGAACCTGATAACCTGAGTAGTTAGAAACAAATCAACAATAGACGATCGACAATGGAAAAAAGGAGGTCTTAAAAGTGGCTTTAGCAGTCGAGGAAAAAAAGGTGTTGATTGATCAGTTCAAGCTCCACGAAACAGATACGGGATCACCAGAGATCCAGATCGCCCTTCTGACTCAGCGTATCAGCCATCTTAACGAGCATTTCAAGACGCACAAAAAAGATCATCATTCGAGAAGGGGGTTGCTAAAACTGGTGGGTCAGCGGCGAAGGTTGTTAAACTACCTGAAGAGCACAGACATTAGGCGCTACAGGACGGTTATTAAGGCTCTGGGTCTACGGAAGTAATTTGGCGATAAACACCACCACCTCGCCGCGTTAGACCCTCGTCAAATCGTAGATTAGACTGTGGATAACGAATCGAGAACAACGAATTTTGAGGAGAATAAACATGGAAGTACGTTATGAAGGAAATGTTGGGGGCCGTACCCTCAGCTTAGAGACAGGAAAGATAGCCCGTCAGGCCCACGGTTCCGTTGTGGTGCGATATGGAGAGACCATGGTTTTGGTAACTGCCGTTGCTGCGGATGACGTCCGGGAAGGGATCGATTTTGTCCCTTTGACTGTTGAGTACAAGGAAAAAGGATATGCGGCCGGGAGGATACCAGGCAACTACTTTCGCAGAGAGATTGGACGGCCAACCGAAAAGGAAACACTTACCTCTCGGATCATAGATAGGCCGATCAGGCCCCTTTTCCCAAAAGGGTACAGGCAAGAGACACAGGTCATCGCAACAGTGCTCTCCGTTGACAACGAAAATGACCCTGACATCTTAGCAGTTACAGGTGCCTCGGCCGCTCTGGAAATGTCTAACATCCCATTTGCCGGGCCGATTGCCTGTGTGCGTGTTGGCCGCATAAATGGTGAATTCAGGACTAATCCCACACGTGAAGAACAAGCTGAGAGCGATATCAACCTGATCGTTGCGGGGAGCAAAGACGCTGTGGTCATGGTAGAAGGGGGGGGGCTTTTTGTCAGCGAGGAGGATATGCTAGAGGCCATATTTTTTGGCCACGAGTCCCTGCAACCCATTATTGACCTGCAGGTCAAACTCAGGGAGGCTGCGGGCCGACCGAAGCGCCCCGCCCTTGTTGTCGAAATAGACGAGGCCCTGTCCAAAGAGGTGGAAGCCTTAGCCGTCGAGCGGATGAAGGAAGCCATACAGATCCATAATAAACTCGAACGCCAGGAAGCAACAAAAGGCTTAAAAGCCGATGTGGCGGCGGCCCTTGGAGATCGCTATGTCGACCACAAGAAACAAGTTAATGAGGTGCTTCACGGTCTCGAACGCCGCATCATGCGCGATCTTGCCATTACAGAAGGCCGCCGAATAGATGGGCGCGAGTTCGATGAGGTTCGTTCAATCACCAGTGAGGTGGGAGTGCTACCTCGTACACATGGCTCAGCCATTTTCACGCGTGGCGAAACCCAGGCCCTTGCGATTGTGACCCTTGGTTCAATGGGCGATGAGCAACGGGTTGAAACCTTAGACGGAAATATCTTCGTGCCCTTCATGCTTCATTACAACTTTCCCCCGTTCTCTGTTGGAGAAGTGAGGCGACTGGGAGGCCCCGGCCGACGAGAAATCGGACATGGTGGGCTTTCGACTCGCGCTGTGGAGAAGATCTTACCGAACAAGGAAACTTTCGACTACACGATCCGCATTGTATCTGAGATTTTGGAATCGAACGGTTCTTCTTCTATGGCTACCGTTTGTGCCAGTAGCCTTGCCCTGATGCATGCTGGCGTTCCAGTAAGTGCCCCTGTGGCGGGGATTGCCATGGGTCTCGTCAAGGAAGGGGATGAGGTGAGGATACTCTCCGACATCCTAGGCGATGAAGATCACGTCGGAGATATGGACTTCAAGGTGGCAGGGACACGCGACGGGATCACCTCCCTTCAGATGGATATCAAGATTGAAGGCCTATCCAAGCCGATCATGCAAAAAGCACTGGAGCAGGCACGAGAAGGCCGGCTTTTTATCCTGGACAAGATGGCAGAGACTATCAAAGAGTCCATGGCAGAGATTTCACCCTATGCGCCCAAGATAGAGCGCATACAGATCAATCCGGACAAGATACGAGATATCATAGGCCCCGGGGGCAAAGTGATCCGTGGCATCCAGGCAGAAACCGACACCAAGGTCGACGTGGAAGACTCCGGCATCGTCAAGATCGTTGCCGTTGACAAGGAATCGGGTGACAGGGCCCTGAAGATGATCCAGGATATTGTTCAAGAGGCTGAGGTCGGGGCCATCTATGAGGGGACAGTTCGTAAGATCATGGATTTTGGAGCATTTGTGGAGATCTTTCCTGGGACTGACGGGCTCGTGCATATCTCCCAACTAGATTCGAAGCGCGTCGATAAGGTGCGCGATGTCTTGAACGAGGGTGACAAAGTCATGGTCAAGGTCCTTGAAGTGGATCGTGACGGCAAAATTCGTCTCAGCCGAAGAGCCGCTATGGAGGATCAAGAGCATGCCGCACGATCCTGACAAAACGGTCCTCGAAAATGGCATCAGAATCGTGACCAAGCAGATGCCTCAGACCCGGTCGGTGGCTATGGGTGTGTGGGTCAATGTAGGCGCCCGCGATGAAAAGGATGAAGAGGGGGGGCTTTCCCACTTCCTCGAGCACATGATCTTCAAGGGGACCAAAAGGCGGACCGCCCTTGAGATTGCCAAAGAGTTTGACGCTATAGGCGGCCTGTGCAATGCCTTCACTAGCAAAGAGAATACCTGTTACTATGCGAAAGTAATGGACACCCATGTGGACATCATGGTCGATTTGTTGTCTGATATTTTCTTGAACTCTGTCTTTGATCCCGTGGAGGTGGAACGGGAACGCCTGGTGATTCTTCAAGAACTGAGGATGTTGGAGGATTCACCAGATGAGCACATCCATGTCCTTTTGGCCCAGGCGGTTTGGGGTAACCATCCCCTGGGTCGTTCGATCCTGGGAACCAATGACACGGTCACAGGGTTTGATTCCAATGCAGTAAAGCAATGTTTCAAACGTGCGTATCAGCCCGAGCGCATTGTTATTGCTGCGGCCGGGAATCTGGAACATGAATCATTTGTAGGCTCAATAGCCCGAAGCTTTGAAGTGGTTCGCAAAGGGAACAGCTTCCCGGAACGTGCCAAACCGACCATGGACTGGGTGGCAACCGCTCATCCCAAGGATCTGGAGCAGGTCCATATTTGCCTTGGAACCGAGGGTGTCCACACCACAGATCCGAGGCGTCATGCCTGTGTCCTCCTGAACGTTGTCATGGGGGGCAACATGAGTTCCCGGCTATTTCAGGAAATCCGGGAGCGCAGGGGCCTGGCCTATGCTGTCTACTCCTTTGCCTCGTCGTATTCCGACACAGGACTCATCGGCGTTTATGTCGGTGCGGATAAAGCCAATACTCAAGAGGTCCTGGAGCTCATCATGAAGGAAATGAGGCGGCTTAAGGAAGAACCGATCGATGGCTCTGAACTCAGAAATGCCAAGGAACACCTGAAGGGCGGACTCTATCTTGCAGCCGAAAGCACTGACAACCAGATGACTCGCCTGGCACATAACGAGATCCTTTTTGGCCGTCATGTACCCTTACAGGAGCTGGTCGATAAGATCGAAAAGGTCACAGCCGAGGATATATTGAGACTGGCACAGGATACATTCCGGGACAAGGCTGTGTCTCTATCCCTCCTCGGCCCAGTGGATGAAAGCGTATCCTACAAGGACATATTGGTTTCCTGAATACGAGGGACTAAGGTGCACTATCTTCGGCAAGGCTGGAAATCCGAAGCACGAAATCCGAAATCCAAAACAAATCAAAAATACGAATTACCAAATGTTCAAAACGACTGATTCTATGCGCACGTGTTTACTTCATTTTCTGTAGTTTTTTGTTTTGGTCACTTGAATTCTTGAAATTCGAGAATTATTTGCGGCTCACGCCTTGAGAACAGTACGGATTTCAATATTCGAATTTCGAATTTGAGTTCAAACATTCCATTGGAAAGCGTATTGACAGTCACCGTCGAGCAACTAAATGACTCCTCCCACAATTAAGATCCGTCGCCTTGACCCGGAACATGATTCAGACATCCCCTTACCTCGTTACATGACCCCACAATCATCCGGGATGGACCTCTGTGCAGCCATAAAAGAAGACCAGGTTCTCCCCAAAGGTTCCATCACGGTGATTCCCACAGGGATCGCTATCGCTCTCCCTCCAGGCCTTGAGGCACAGATTCGGCCTCGAAGCGGCCTTGCCTTCAAGCACGGCATAGGTATTATAAACTCTCCGGGAACGATCGACGCTGATTACAGGGGTGAGATAAGGATCGCGCTCATTAACCTTGGAAAGGGACCGTATACGATCAGTCGGGGTGACAGGATTGCTCAGATGGTCATTCAGAGAATCTGTCAAGTTCAACTGGACGTTGTGGATGCTCTTCAGGAAACAGATCGGAATGATGGCGGCTTCGGGCACACAGGGGTCTAGGAGGCTGTCGGAAAACGCTTATCTGCGGCGTTATCCTTATTCTTCGTCACTGCGGCGTACCGCTAAGTACGCCTCATTCCTCAGAACTGCGGATGCCTTGCATCTGAACATTTTCCAACAGTCTCCAAAAAGGGAGGTTCTCCGACAGGGGTCTAGAGTGATTCTCGTAGTAATGTTCCGTTATGATAGAGGTGTTAGGCCAAGAGTGTAAGGGCCTCAGACGGCAAGGGACCCGCTTCACTTTGGCCTACAATTTTAGCGGAGCGAGCCTATGACTTCTCAAAATGGACAAACCAGCGAGAAAAGCGGTATTGAAATGGCTTTTAGGCACTTTTTAGCTCCGGCTTGTCTGGGTTAGGTTGCCTATTCTGATTTTTGATTGTATATACAACTCGCCAATCAAAACGACACCAAACA
>JAQYVR010000073.1 GCA_030145395.1 Desulfobacteria bacterium | reverse complement strand
CGAGGACCGATACCCGCCACGGGACGTTTATCATCTCCGGAGAGACTTTGACAAACAGCGGTCCCGGTTTTGCCGTTGACAGGTCAATCTTACAAGAGAGTTGAGAGTTCTTGATTCCCTTAAGAACCCTCGAAAGCCCCTTTAGACGGGCCTCAAGTACAAGGGGGGTATCGCGTACAGTCATCAGGTCTAGGGGAACATGCTCGAGTGTCACAGGAATGGCCAGTGTCACCTCGTCCTGCCCCCCATAGAACAGCAGACCCCCCGCAACCAAAAGGATAAGCGTAGCAAGGACTACAAGTACAAACTTATAGGAAAGCCTCAAGGGCTGATCACTTGTCATTGGTTAATGATTACTCGACACAGACTCCCTGATGGCATCCGCCAGTTTCAGGGTTTCTCTGGTTCGTTCCACATCGTGGACACGCACTATGTGCGCTCCATTCATGGCAGCGGCCGTCACCGCAGCTTGTGTCCCAACCTCACGACGTTCGTCCCCTGGCCCCAAGAGCTTTGATATGAAAGACTTGCGCGATGGGCCGATCAAAACAGGAACGCCAAGAGGTTGAAGTGCTGAAAGATCTTTGATGAGGAGCAAATTATGTGCGACAGTTTTGCCGAAACCGATTCCAGGATCTACAATGATTTTGCTACGGTCAATGCCTGCAGCTTCAGCCCTGTTAATGGCATCAGCCAAAAAGGCTTTGACCCCTCCAACCACATCTTCATACTGGGGATTGGCCTGCATGGTCTTGGGGGTTCCCTGCATATGCATTAACACAATCGGCACATCTCTATCAGCCACCAGCTTTGCCATAGCCGGATCGAACCTGAGCGCTCCTATGTCGTTAACGATGACGGCTCCTGCGTCAAGGGCTTGTTCTGCCACTTGAGCTTTGGTGGTATCGATCGATATGGGCACTGAAAGGCGACCAGCAAGTTCTTCAATGACCGGAATCACCCGTTGTATCTCTTCTTCTGCGGGGACCGGCTCTGAAAAGGGTCGTGATGATTCTCCCCCTACATCAATGATGTCAGCCCCGGCTTCCGCCAGCGCTTCTCCGTGGGCTACGGCATCTTCCATGTCAAAGAAGCGGCCCCCATCAGAGAATGAATCGGGTGTTACGTTAAGGACACCCATAATCGCCGTCCGAGGTCCCAAGGTAAGGATATGCGAACCGCATATAAGCTCATAAACAGTTGATCGATCTGAATTCATATCCGTGGAATCTTAATGGTTGGAAACTAGCTGGTACCTATCCATAAATAACGTAACAAGTGGTGGACTCAGGGTAAGTTTCCAATTCATAAATGAGGAGTTTTGTTGCCGGGCAATGCTTCGCGCCTGATGAGCAAGGCCGCACAAGGGTTTTCGTCGAGGCGTACAGGTGGTACTCCGCAAACGGCCTCTTCACAAGCCGCAGGCGCAAACCCGCGGAGAACGCCGCTCATCGTAAAAAGGGCCATTTATGAATGGAAACTAGCTGAGAAGTGGCTTGAGCTTACCCGGCGTCCTGGTTTCATCCTTGGTGTGTGGATCAGAGTCTGTCTCTTCTTCCTCTGCCTCCGTGGACTTTGTGAGATCTCCAGCAATGAACGCCTCTATTTCCTTTTCCACCAGGGTTTCTTTTTCCAGCAGGGCCTCTGCTATGGCATGTAGGGTGTTCATATTTTCTGTGAGGATCTTTTTAGCCTTCTCATAAGCCTTGGTAACGACATCCCTGATCTCACGATCAATAAGCACGGCCGTCTCTTCACTGTAGTCCTTATGTTGAGCAAACTCCCTTCCAAGGAAAATCTGTTCATCCTTCTGGCCAAAGGAAAGAGGACCCAATTTGTCGCTCATGCCCCACAGGCATACCATCTTACGTGCGGTTTCCGTAGCCCGCTCAATGTCATTGCCCGCTCCGCTAGTCATTTCCTCCAGGACCAGCTCCTCAGCTGCCCGACCACCCATGAGTACAGCCAGGGTGTCTAGAAGGTATCTCCTCGGGTAGGTGTGTTTTTCATCAATGGGGAGTTGTTGGGTAAGTCCCAGAGCCCGTCCCCGGGGGATGATGGTTACCTTGTGGATTGGATCGGTTCCAGGGATCAACTTGGCCACAAGGGTATGACCGGCTTCGTGATAAGCTGTATTCCTCTTCTCCTTTTCGCTTATAATCATACTCTTGCGAGCCGTTCCCATAAGAACCTTGTCCTTGGCCTCCTCAAAATCAACCATTTCCAAGCGCTCTTTGTCAAAACGGGCTGCCAAGAGTGCGGCTTCATTCACCATGTTTTCAATGTCCGCCCCAGAGAATCCGGGTGTGCCCCTTGCAAGAACTGACAAATCCACATCATCTGACACGGGAGTTTTGCGGGTATGAACCTTGAGGATTCCTTCCCGGCCCTTAACATCAGGCACAGGCACAACGACCTGGCGGTCAAAACGGCCAGGACGCATAAGCGCCGGGTCCAGAATGTCGGGTCGATTGGTGGCGGATATTAGTATGACGCCTTCATTCGATTCAAATCCATCCATCTCGACCAGGAGCTGATTCAAAGTCTGTTCCCTTTCATCATGCCCCCCACCGAGGCCAGCGCCTCTGTGTCGGCCCACGGCGTCGATTTCATCAATAAAAACAATACATGGTGCATTCTTTTTCCCCTGCACAAAGAGGTCCCTAACACGGGAAGCACCGACGCCCACGAACATCTCAACAAAGTCCGATCCGCTAATGCTGAAAAAGGGAACAGCGGCTTCTCCTGCAATTGCCCGGGCCAGAAGCGTCTTGCCAGTTCCGGGCGCACCCATCAGAAGCACCCCCTTTGGTATTCTTCCACCCAAGCGGGTAAACTTCTTCGGATCTCTCAAAAAATCAATTATCTCACCCAGCTCTTCCTTGGCTTCATCAATGCCCGCAACATCATCAAAGGTTACCTTTGCGGACTGTTCTGACAGGAGCCTTGCCTTGCTCTTTCCGAAAGAGAGGGCCTTGCCCCCGCCTGCCTGCATCTGGCGCATGAAGAATATCCAGACTCCAATCAACAGAATCATCGGAAACCAGGACACCAAAACATTCATATACCACGGGGATTCAGCAGGCGGTTTGGCCTTAATGGTGACCCCACGACTTCTAAGAATCTTAATCAAGTCTGCATCTTCAGGGGCAAAGGTCTTAAAACGGGCATTATCTATCTGAGTACCGGAGATCTCTTGTCCCTGAATCACGACACCGACAATCTTGCCCTTTTCGACCAGGGCCATGAATTCTGTATAATTGATCTCATTATCCTGCATCCTCGACTGGTTAAACAGGTTAAAGAGTAAGATCATCATAAGACTGATCACCAGCCACAGGGCCAGATTTTTGTAAAAGGGATTCACGATAGGGATTACCTCGCTGTTTGCTTGTCGTCGTGTTTAGAAGCCACCTCAAAAATGCGTCTGAGGCCCCATGGCGGTGTTCCGGGTCGGCTTCCCGCCGTCAGGCGGGGCCCTTTGAACCCAAAACCACCTTTTTGAGACGGCTTCTATAGTTTTACAACCAGAAAAATATAATACAATATATCTGCGATTTCAATCTCTATTAATCATATTGGCAGGTAAGAGTTCGGCTTTCAAGACATTTTTCGTTCTTTCGGTAATCTTTGCCGAATCGTCAATGCGATAACCGCCCACCCATATGATTCTCTCGCCGCTAACGAGAATAGGGCAGCGTAGCCTCTGCAACCTGGGTACCTTGTTGTTGATGAAGAAGGTCTTCACCTTCTGTGAGCCGGCCATTCCCAGAGGATTGAATCGGTCTCCCTGCCTAAAGTTTCTAACCTGAAGCGGAAAAGTAACCGTAGCTGCGTCAAAAAGCGCTGTAGTTGCCGGATGGGTCTTCAGGTCAGCGACCTCACTGCGATTGCAGGCGGAAAGTTTTAGAGAAATGCCTATCTCAGGGATAAGAGTACTCTGTGTGTGGGGTATCTCATATTCAAACCCAACAGTTTTTTCAGAAGGGTCCAACAAAAAACAGATTTCATCCCTATCCAGAACCACCCTGACTCCCAGTGGCAAGTCCAAGCGTCCCGAAGGTGCGGGTGTGGCAATGAGACGGGTTACTGCTTCGACGTGAACATGGCCCAACCGTTTGAGCCCCCCTTTTAGAGACAATACAGCGTACCGTATCAGACGCCTCAGCAATGCCGGATGAAGCTCAGATAGATGGTGAGCCGCAAGGCACAGGCGACCCGGTCTCTGGCCTACTACAAGATCCTTAAAAGTTCGCCTAACCGCGTGGTTCCAGAAATCTTCCTCATCCCTGAGAATCGAAGCAAGTCGGTTCAGGGCACTGACCATATTCGGGTTATAGTGCTCATTGAGATTCGGCAACAGTTCATGACGTATTCGGTTTCTGAGGTATTTTACACTGAGATTGGAGCGGTCTATCATGTGATCGAAGCCACCCAGTTCGAGGAAGGCCAATATTTTTTTCCTTGTCAAGTCTATGAGCGGTCGGATGATGCGCGGATGACGAACCGGAGGGATACCGGCAAGCCCCAGTGGACCTGTTCCTCGCAGCAAATGCATGAGCATTGATTCAGCATTATCATCTGCATGATGCCCGAGTGCAATCTTGTTGGCAGAATGTTTGGCTGCCACCTCATCATAGAAAGTGTAACGAGCTTCCCTGGCAGCTTCCTGGAGGGATAGTCGGTTTTCAGTACCGTATTCTGCTACGTTTATAGAGCCGATCTCACAAGGAATACCCAAGCCTGCAGCCAGTCTGTCGACAAAGGCTGCCTCCTGATCTGCAGTCGATCCGCGTAATTGGTGGTTCAGATGTGCTATGACCAGTCGGAGTGACCACTTAGGCTGAAGGGCTAAAAGAGCGTGGAGGAGCGCCACGGAGTCCGGTCCCCCTGACACACCGACCAGGACGGCATCTCCCTCGTCCAGCATGTGATATCGACGGATAGTGGCCTCAACAGCAGGCAAAAAACCGTAATCTTTTCTCTTTGTGGGCATGAATTTTGATAGATATTTAAGGTCTGCGTGGATCTGGAGTCAAGGGAAAAGAGGATGGAGGGGTTTGCTGCGATTACCTCAAAAAACGGCATATGCCGTGAACGCAGGTTGCTACCGGCCTGAGCCACGAATAGACAAGTCGCTCATAGTTGCGGCTCAAGGTCATGGAAACCGGCTTGCTAAGGCCAACATCGACCAGACGGCAATAGAGGTGGAGCGGGTTCCACGTGTGCTGCACCCAGAGGGCAAGACGTTCCAAGAGAGTCTATCCTTTTAACAGAGTTATGAGCTTGAAAAATACTGGGTAAATCAGTCAGTGGCTTTTAAAATGAAAAAAATGCGAAGTCAAGAAAAAAAAGTTCTACATATGGCGCTTTCTTTTTGCGTGCCACTATATATTGTATGTCAGAGGAAGCGGCGGTCGGACCCCGTGTGCCCGATCATTGGTACGGTGAGCGCTCGTTTGTCCGGTTCATGGAGATCTTTTGCAGTTGAAATGGGGTTCACCTTAAGCTATAAGACGTTTGCTTGGTTGTGCTAAGCGGGGAGCTAGCGGTGTCCTGTCACCCGAAATCCGCTCAATGCGGGGCTGAATTCCCTTTTGAGGGCCCGTAGTACCGTGTTCCAGGAGCTGTCCTGGGTCGGGCACCACGCAACAGGCGGTTACGAACCCCGTCAGATCCGGGAGGAAGCAGCGGTAAGTAATCCAGTCTGTGTCGTGGGTTGGCTTCGGCCCACTTATGACAGCTTGAGGCGTGTGGGAAAGGGTTCGATCAAGGGTGCGCAACCAAGCTCTGCAACCTTTCCATGACTTCCCCTTTCATCGAGATTGAGGTCACGTCTACCATCATTATCCTATGACTCAAATACAGTATAATGATTTTGGCGGCTATCTGAGAAAACGTTTTGGCTGTAGGGTTCAGAAGATTACCATAGATGCCGGCTTTTCCTGCCCCAACCGGGACGGGACCCTGTCCTCTGGTGGGTGTATCTATTGCGATGGTAAAGGTTCCGGCACTGGGGCGGCCCTCAGGGCCGAATCGATTAAGAAGCAGATTCAACAGGCAAAACATCGATTGGCATCTCGGTACAAGGCCCAAAAATTCATAGCGTACTTCCAGGCATTTACGAACACCTATGCTTCCCGTGACATCCTAAGCAAAAGGTACGACGAGGCCCTGGCAGATTCCGACGTAGTGGGACTTGCCATTGGCACCAGACCGGACTGCGTTGATGATGCAAAACTGGATCTTATTGAGGAGTACGCGGCTGCGCATATGGTTTGGATTGAGTACGGGCTTCAATCCATACACAATCGAACGCTCGAAAAGATCAACAGGGGGCATACCTTTGAAGATTTTGTTCGGGCCGTGCGTATGACTCAAGGTCGCAATGTGCTGATTTGTGCCCACGTCATACTTGGACTACCCGGCGAATCGAGAGAAGATGTCCTGGATACAGCCAGAGCATTGGCTGACTTGGGCATAGACGGCATTAAGATTCACAGTTTGTATATACCCAAAGAAACTCCACTTGCACGGCTTTATCAGGGCGGCGGCTTCACTCTTCTGGACCAGGAGACCTACGTGCGGTGGGTCGTTGGGTTCTTAGAGCATCTTCCCCCTGCAGTCATCATACAACGCCTTACCGGAGATCCTGACCCTTCAGCTCTTCTTGCCCCTGACTGGACCCTGAATAAGCAGCAAACACTTGGGCTCATCCGAAAAACGATGGAGAACAAAGGGACATGGCAGGGAAGACTGTGTGGGTCGTCCTAAAAGTCATATAGAAGCCTTTGTCGGTCGGTTGGTCTTGGGCACTTTGCCTGTTAAGGGGCACAATTGGCCAAGTCGCCATAAATAATGACTATTTGGCCGACCCTCTCTTGACAAACGGGTGAGAGGTCCTTATTTTTTAGCAACTTGTGACAAAGTGTATATAACTAGATGAAATAAATTGGAATCAAGTATGTCCTTGGAGGTGTCCTTGAGGGAGAAGAAACGCAAGTCCCGGATCGGCAAACCTGATCAACGCGGGATAGCTGAAAAACGGAAGGGAGCCGCTTCAGGGGAGGCCAAAGAACCCGTGGTCGAAGAGGAGAGCGTTGAAGACCGCCTCAAGGCTGCGGAGGTAAGGGCCGAAGAGAACCACGACCGACTTCTGCGCGTAACTGCAGAATTTGAGAACTACAAAAAGCGTGCGGAACGGGACATAAACGATTTTAGAAAGTTCGCCAACGAATCATTCATCAAGGAAACATTGCCGATCGTAGATAATTTAGAACGTGCGCTCGAAATCCCGAAAGGAGATAGCGAGGCGACCCCAGAGAGTATGAGAGAGGGTGTCGAAATGACACTGAAAGGACTTCTGAGCTGTCTCAAGAAGTACGGTGTCGTTCCTGTTGAGTCTTTAGGAAAACAGTTTGATCCGCATTTTCATCAGGCCGTCATGCAGGAGGAATCCGAGACGCGTCCGGACAATACGGTGTCTCAGGAACTTCAGAAGGGATACATGATGCAGGACCGACTTCTTCGCCCTGCTATGGTAGTGGTTTCCAAAAAGCCTGCGTCCAAAGCAGACGCCAAGTTACAGAGTTCTGAGAATGCACACAAAATTGATGTAAGAATAATGTAATTATTTTGTGCAAGGAGGGAAGCAATGAGTAAGGTTATAGGAATTGATCTTGGCACAACCAACTCATGCGTGGCTATCATGGATGGGAAGGACCCCAAGGTAATTACCAATCCTGAAGGGGGACGCACAACGCCGTCCATGGTGGCGTGGAGCGATAGCGGAGAGAGGATTGTAGGGCAGGTGGCCAAACGACAGGCCGTGACCAACCCAGAGAATACGGTTTTCGCGGTCAAGCGGCTTATTGGGCGGAAGTATGCCTCACCTGAGGCTCAGCAGGACAAGAAAATCTGCCCGTACAATATCACTCAGGCTTCTAATGGCGACGCTCAGGTGGAGATCCAGGGGAAGACGCACAGTCCGGCGGAGATTTCATCCCATATCCTGCAGAGCATGAAAAAGACCGCCGAGGAATACCTCGGTGAGAAGGTCACCGATGCGGTGATCACGACCCCGGCGTATTTTGACGACAGCCAGCGCCAAGCTACCAAGGACGCAGGTAGGATTGCCGGCCTGAATGTCTTGAGGATCATAAATGAGCCGACTGCAGCCTCTCTGGCCTATGGTCTTGATAAGAGGAAGGATGAGAAGATTGCTGTCTTTGATTTAGGCGGGGGCACCTTCGATGTTTCCATTCTGGAAATCGGCGAGGGAGTTTTTGAGGTGAAAGCCACCAATGGAGATACGCATTTGGGTGGTGAGGATTTTGATCAAAGGGTCGTGGATTACATTGCCAATGAGTTCAAGAAGGACCAGGGTATCGACATCCGCAGCGACAAGATGGCCCTGCAACGTTTGAAGGAGGCAGCCGAAAAGGCCAAGATGGAGCTTTCGACCTCCATGGAGACTGACATTAACCTTCCCTTTATCACGGCTGATGCCAGTGGTCCCAAGCATCTCAATATGAAACTGACCAGGGCAAAGCTGGAAAGCCTGGTTGAGGACCTTTTGGACAAGATAGCGGGACCTTGTAAGATGGCACTGAAGGACGCCGGCCTGAGCCCCGGAGACATAAACCAGGTCGTCCTGGTGGGTGGCATGACTCGTATGCCGGCGGTTCAGGACAAGGTGAAGGGGATATTTGGCAAAGAACCTCACAAAGGTGTTAATCCGGACGAGGTGGTGGCGCTTGGGGCAGCTATTCAAGCCGGAGTCTTGAAAGGTGATGTTGAGGATGTCCTTTTGCTGGATGTGACCCCACTATCTCTGGGGATTGAAACCCTCGGAGGAGTTTCTACCAGACTCATTGATAAGAATACAACCATACCGACTAAGAAGAGTCAGATATTCTCCACGGCAGCTGATAATCAGCCTGCAGTCTCGATTCACGTACTTCAGGGTGAACGAGAAATGGCCGAATACAATAAGACTTTGGGCCGCTTTGAACTGGTTGGCATACCCGCAGCCCCTCGGGGTTTGCCTCAGATCGAAGTCACCTTTGACATCGACGCCAACGGGATTGTCCATGTCTCGGCCAAGGATCTGGGAACTGGAAAGGAACAGTCCATACAGATCACAGCGTCAAGCGGACTCTCTGAAGAGGAGATCCAAAAGCTGGTAAAGGACGCGGAGCTTCACGCCGAAGAGGACAAGAAGAAGAGGGCCCTGGTAGATGCTCGGAACCACGCTGACGGTCTTATCTATCAGACTGAAAAGTCAATCCGAGAACTTGGGGACAAGGTAGATCCGAGCCTCAAGACAAGTGTCGAAGGGGTGATTGAAAGTCTCAAAAAGGCCATGGAAGGTACCGACACCGATGAGATAAAGCGCCTGACCGAAGAGCTGACTCAAACGTCTCACAAACTGGCGGAAGCCATGTATGCCAAGGCTGCTGGCTCCGAACAAGAAGGTGAGCAAGCTGGCGGGCCTTCTGCGGATACCGAGGCTCCGAAGGATGAAGACGTGGTAGATGCCGACTTTGAGGAAGTCCAGGACAACAAATAGACCTCTATATAATTTGAAAGGCAAACAAACAAGTCCCGCAGTGCCTTAGTGTGCTGCGGGATTTTTTCTTTGTTGCGGCCGAAATGTGTGCTAAAAAGCGGCATCTGAACTGCCACAGCGAGCGGATTCCCCGCAGCGCGCCGTCGCCATAGCGGCTGTTGTGGCGCGTCGGCGACTTGCTGCGGGGTTAGCGAGCGAATCTGAAAATTGTAAAATTCCTTTATTCCATGATTCCAACATAGCGCTGAGGCTTCACTGCGTGCCCAATTGTGAGCGAAGCGAACTAAGTTCTAATGCTTTCTATAGGGATCGGGTGCCACGACATATGAAACAGTACAGGGTTGATGAGCTTCGGCCTGAGGATTATGAGCAGATGAAGACCCATTTGGATGAGCGTTTTGGTCCTTCCCACATGGAAGGCGTTTATTGGGTCTCCCTGGATCCTGAACTCATGGATCCGGTTCAGGCTGCGCATGTCGACTGCCAGCCCTTCTATTTTGCGATTGTGCTGGAGACATCAGTCATCTCGTTTGAGCTCTTGATTCGCACACGAAACCGAGTTCGCTGTGATTGCATCCGTTATGCTAATGAGGCACAGAGGGACAGCATTGTTGGTTTTGCAGACATGATCTTTGATGAGTTGAAGATTTTGACCTGAACTGCCACGGCGAGCGCTCTCCGTGCATATGCTTCTTCATTCTGTTTGCGCCCAATATAGGTAGTGCCCATCCATAAATAACGTAACAAGTGTTGGGCACGCGGTAAGTTTCCAATTCATAAATGAGGAGTTTTTGTGATGAGCAAGGCCGCACAAGCCCGCCCGCCTCGCCTGAGCGCTCGCGATGGCGGGCAGGGGTTTTCGTTGAGGCGTACAGATCGTACTCCGTAAACGGCCTCTTCATAAGCCGCAGGCGCAAACCCGCGGAGAACGCCGCTCATCGGGCGCGAAGCGTTGCTCGGCAACATAAGGGCCATTTATGGATGGAAACTAGGTAAGAGGCAGCGTGAGAATATGATACGAACAGCAGTGGTCGCGGCCTGGGCGGTTGTAATGACCTTCATTTGCGCTTCGTTAGCCATTATTACATCATTCCCAAACAGAGGAGGTAACGTTCCTCACTTGGTGGGACGGTTCTGGGCAAAGTCAATTCTCTGGGTGAGCCGAGTCAAGGTATCCGTGCAAGGATTGGAACATATGGATCCTGGTGCCACATACCTCTATATGGCCAATCACCAGAGCATGTTTGATATCCTGGCACTCCTTGGGTATCTCCCGGTACAGTTCCGATGGGTGGCTAAAAAGGAACTCTTCCGGATCCCTGTTTTTGGGTATTCAATGGCGCGTGTGGGGTATATAAGCATTGACCGTTCTAATCGAAGGTCGGCCATCAAAAGCCTTCATGAGGCAGCCCAAAAAATAGCTCAGGGGGTTTCGGTTGTAGTCTTTCCAGAAGGGACGCGGAGCTCGGATGGCCAGATTATGCAGTTTAAGAAAGGTGGTTTCTACTTAGCTATCGACTCGGGACGACCGATTGTACCTGTTGTGATTTGTGGAAGTCATTATGTCATGCCGAAAGGGAAGCTCCGCGTAAGACCGGGTAGAATTGTTCTCAGCGTCAACCGGCCCGTTGAGACGACCCCGTATAAGAAGACTAAGGACGTTCTGATGGAGTTGATAAGATCCACGATGAAGACGGATCTGGAAAGGATAACAAATCAACAAACCAAACCCTCCGGAGGTATGAAGTAAAACGGATGCGTAAGGAAATCTTGGGAGTTGTGCTAGCATTTGCGCTCATATTTACTGCTGTGAGCCTACTTTCATATCATCCGTCGGATCCCTCCATTAATCATGCCGGGGCTTCGCGCGAAGTTCAAAACTTGTTTGGACCCGTCGGCGCCCACTTGGCCGGCTTTCTCATCTACCTCTTTGGGGTTGGTGCCTTCTGGATACCCATCGTCTTGCTTATCACTACGATGTATATCCTGAAGGAGTATTCTAGAGGTATCATCTTTCTCACTGTCCTGGGTGGGCTCATATTGACGGTCGTGACGGCAGCGCTACTTTCGGGTTTTCGCTCCCACTATCTGCTCTTTGGAAGGCGGTTTTCCAGCGGGGGCATTGTGGGGATCCCCTTGGCCGATACGGTCGGAAAATATGGTGGAACAACCGGGGGACTCATCTTCCTTCTGACGATCTGGACCATTGCTTTGATCATGACCACACGCGTGTCACTCATTGCTGTGTCCAAGTGGTTCACCCGGACCTGTACCGGAGGCTTGGCTCGGGCAGGTACTGCATGGATTATCTGGAGGGAGCGCCGCAATAAGGCCAAGAGACGGACAGAGGCAAGTCAAAGGCAGGCGCCTATAAAAAAGGCTGCTGTTAAAGTTATAAAGCCCCCCAAGAAGCCGATCAAAGAGATTGGATCTCGCACGCAGGAAGTCTTTGAATTCATGGATGAGGGAAAGAAGTGTAAGCTCCCTTCCATCAACCTGCTTGAGGACTCTGAACTTGATCTCAAGGGGATGGATAACGAAAGCCTCCAGATGCAGTCAAAGCTCCTTGAGAAGAAGCTGAGTGATTTCGATGTATCAGGCAAAGTTGTGGCTGTATCTCCCGGACCGGTGGTTACCATGTATGAATACGAGCCCGCACCGGGTGTGAAGATAAACAAAGTGGTCAACTTGGCCGATGATCTATCCATGGCGCTTCGAGCTACAAGCATTCGTATTGTTGCGCCCATTCCTGGAAAAGCGGTCATCGGCATTGAGATTCCAAATATCGACAGGGAACCTGTTAGACTAAAAGATATGATCGCCTCCACAGCCTTTCAAGATTCCCGATCAAAGCTAACCCTGGCCCTGGGCAAGGATATCTTGGGAAGTCCGGTCATCACCGATTTGGCAAAGACGCCCCACCTTCTAATTGCAGGAGCCACGGGATCGGGAAAGAGCGTGGCCCTCAATGCGATGATTTGCAGTATCATGTATAAGGCAACGCCTGGAGAGGTAAAACTGGTGATGATCGACCCAAAACGCATCGAGCTGGCCGCCTACGAAGGTATCCCGCACATGATCACTCCTGTGGTCCTGGATGCGCGGAAGGCGACTCAGGCCCTGCAGTGGGCAGTTCATGAGATGGAGCGCCGTTATACCATCATGGCCGAAAAGAGAGTGCGTAACATAAACCAGTATCATAAGAAATTGGCCAAGGAGAGGGAGGTGCTCAAACGGGCAGGATCAGGGAGTAAACCAGCGCCTGGGAGCGAACAGACCTCTGAATGGCTCCCCTTTGTCGTGATCGTCATTGACGAACTGGCTGACCTCATGCTGGTAGCCTCCCGGGATGTTGAGGTAGCCCTGACGCGTCTGGCCCAGATGGCTCGTGCCGCTGGGATTCACCTGTTGATTGCTACCCAGAGACCTTCGGTGGATGTTTTGACAGGCACTATCAAGGCCAACTTTCCCACCAGGATCTCCTTTCAGGTTTCTTCGAGAACTGATTCCAGGACCATCCTGGATGCCAATGGTGCCGAGGCCCTCCTGGGAAACGGTGATATGCTCTTCCTCCCTCCAGGCACTGCCAAGTTGCAGCGCATCCATGGGGCTTATGTTTCGGAGTCGGAGATTCGTCGAATCACAGAATTCTTGAAGAAGCAACGAGAACCGGTCTATGAGGAAGAGATCCTGAAGGCCAGGCCAGAGGGCGAGGATCAGAAGGGTGAAGATGAATACGACGAAAAATACGATGAGGCTGTTGCTCTGGTTACCGAGACAGGGCAGGCTTCCATCTCAATGGTTCAGCGTCGTCTGAGAGTGGGGTATAACCGGGCCGCCCGAATGATCGAAATGATGGAGCGAGATGGTGTGGTGGGGCCCTCTGACGGAAGCAAGCCTCGAGAAGTACTAGTCAGGGGATACGGCGATTTATAAAGAAAAGTGAGCTAAGGTTGTCTGACACTGTAAGAGATAGAGTTCTTCGGCTTTTCATCGGCTGCATTTTCATCCTCGGTGTCTCGCCTAACACGTGCTGGGGCCTGGGGGCGGCAGACATCCTCGACCGGGTCCAGCAACGATATGCAGCAGGCGATTTTGAAGCTGATTTTATCCAGGAGGCGCATTTAAAGGCGATGGGGATGGTTGACACTGCTAAAGGCCATCTCTATTTTGGAAGTCCCGGGATGATGCGTTGGCACTACAAGTCGCCGGAAGAATATCTCATCATAACTGACGGAGATACGGTCTGGCTATACCGGCCAGAGGAGAACCAGGTGATGTTGGGTCGGGCCGCTGACTATTTTGGCAGCAGTAAGGGTGCAGACTTCCTCGGCAAACCCGGGGAACTCACCAGGGAATTTGTGGTTGAACTGGCACCCGAAGAGCGTCAGGACAAAGAGCATTATGTTTTGAAGCTTGTTCCGAAGATGGAATCTCCCAGTCTGACAGACCTTCATCTGTTCATCTCAAGAAAGACTTTTGACATCACAAAAGCAATTACCGGAAATGCATTTGGAGACAGAACCATAATACAGTTTGAGAGCTACGGGTTTGAGCGGGGGCTGAGTTCATCCCTGTTTGAATTTCAGGTCCCGAAGGGTGCGGAAGTACTGCAACTTCAGGGGGAACAAGTCGGGTATTAACCATGACCGATGGCATGGCACAGGAGATCAGGGCACTTCTGAAAGAGCGAAATGCAATTCTTCTCGCCCACAACTATCAACGGCCGGAGATTCAGGATGTTGCTGACTTGACCGGGGATTCACTTGATCTAAGCATAAGGGCGGCCAAGACTAATGCGGACGTGATTCTCTTCTGCGGTGTCCGCTTCATGGCCGAGACGGCTTCGATCGTATCACCGGACAAGACCGTGCTTATGCCTCGCCTCGACACAGGATGTCCCATGGCCGACATGATAACACCTGAGGCCCTCAAGACTAGGCTGGCCAAACTGGGTAAGATGCCCGTGGTCACCTATGTGAATTCAACTGCATCCGTGAAAGCCCATTCTACCGTCTGCTGCACTTCCGCCAATGCGGTTGCTGTTGTTAACAGCCTGGCAGAAGATGAAGTCTTGATGACCCCGGATCGAAACCTTTGTCAATTCGTGGCCTCCAGGAGTAACAAAAAGATTCACTGCTGGGATGGCTTCTGCCCTGTCCATGATCGACTGAGGGCCGAAGAAGTAATGCATGCAAAGGCCGCCTATCCTGAAGCCGTTTTTATGGCTCACCCGGAATGTCGTCCCGAGGTGCTGACTTTGGCAGATGCTGTACTGAGCACGTCTGGTATGATCGGCTTTGCCAAAGAATCGGATAGGAAGTCCTTCATCGTGGGCACTGAGGAGGGCCTTATCTATCCGCTCCAGAAAGCAAACCCGGACAAATCGTTCTACAGAGTCTCTGAATCAATGGTATGTGAAGACATGAAGCGCACCACACTTGACGACGTCCTTGTTGCTTTGAAGGCCATGAAACACGAAGTGAAGGTATCGAAAGAGGTGAGCGTACCTGCCTCCAGGGCGGTGGAACGCATGCTTGAGATAACGGTCAGCTGAGTCTTGGCTGGATTGTTTTGGCAGATAATTGGGTTAGTATAAATTCCTCATAATCATCCGAGGACATGAGCATATCTAAATCTTGCAAGGAAAAAACCTTTGCGCGGATGATCCAGCCTCGGTTGTAAGGCGAGTAATTGACCAATGTGGGGTTGGCAATGATCTCCCGGTTGACTGAAACGACCCGGCCGCAGACCGGGGAGTAAAGATCGTTAAAGAGTCTGCTACACTCTATACTTCCAAACGACTCACAGGTGGCAATCTCGTCACCTTCGTTTGGAAGTTCCACATAGTTGAGTTTTCCGAGTTGCAGTTGCGCAAAATCAGTTATTCCAAGGGTAACTGTGTGATTCTCTTCATATCGGACCCACACATGGTCCTCAGAGTATCGCAGTTCGTCCAGAACCAGCAACGCAGCCTCCTTCTCCTATCCGCCCATATTGTGCCAACCGTCACAAGTATATAAACCCAACAATAATACGTTTGCAAGCATTTTTTTTCACAGACGACACCAGCAGGTGCATGGTGCAACCTATTCTCTACCTATTTGCTCGAGTGTTTTATCAGCAATGTCAAAGTTTGAATAGACCTTCTGAACATCGTCCGAATCTTCCAGGCCATCCATAAGGCGAAGCATTTGTTCCGCTTCCTTGTCCTCCAGTTTGACCGTGCTCTTGGGTACCAGGGTTAATTCTGCGAGCAAGTAATGCACATTACTGTCATCCAGGGCCTTTCTCACCGCTTCGAAATCCTCCGGTGCTGTGATCACTTCCAGGGTGCTTTCTTCATCCCGGATATCCTCTCCTCCGGAATCCAAGACAGCCTCCATGACTGTTTCTTCGTCTGTGTCACCCTTTTCAAACACAAACAGCCCCTTTTTTTCAAACATCCAGGCCACGCAGCCAGCCTCACCCAGATTCCCTCCGGATTTGCTGAAGAGGTAACGGATATCAGCCACTGTACGCTTCTTATTATCGGTCAAGGATTCCACATAGACCGCTGCTCCACCGGGACCATATCCTTCGTAGCAGATCTCTTCGTATACTACCCCCTCAAGGGCTCCAGTCCCTTTCTTTATTGCCCTTTCAATGTTGTCCTTGGGCATGTTCTCTGTCTTGGCTGTGGCAATGGCTGTGCGAAGACGAGGGTTGGCATCTGGATCTGCCCCTCCCATGCGCGCAGCCACCGTGATCTCTTTTATCAATTTGGAAAAGATCTTACCGCGTTTGGCGTCTGTGGCACCTTTCTTACGCTTAATTGTGCTCCACTTAGAATGACCGGACATACTGCCTCCTCATTTACTTCTTTTATCTTCGAGACCTTTGCATAAGTCCTTGGAACGGCCTCATGAGCTTTTTCGGGCACCCATCCGGGCGAAGCGAACGGCCCACGTCAGTGGGTAAATCCTGAACTGTTTGAGGCCTGCGGGCCGAGTTTAGCGCAAAGCTTCACTACGTGCCTGGATTTAGTGAGCAAGCCCTTTGATGGGTCAAAAAGTTCATGTAACTAAGTGAAAAGGGGTCATGCAAAGGTCTATCTTCTTACTCCCTTTTTCCCCGACGCAACGACATAGACTTCTTTGCTGGCTTTTCTGCTGGATTTTGGCTTGAAGCGCGCCACCCGGCTAAAGGATTCGCCGACCCTATCTGAAAAGCGTTTGAAGTCGGAGCCTTGAAAAACTTTGCAGACAAAGGCCCCTCCCGGCCTCAATACACGTGCTGAGATGGATAGGGCCGATTCACTTAGTTCAAGCGACCTTTGCGAATCGACAAACTTGCTTCCTGTGGTGGAGGGGGCCATATCGCTCAGAACTACTTGGAAGTTTGTCCCGATCGCCTCCGCGAATGACTCGTCCCACGTAAGCACGTCCTGCTGAATGAAGTGAACATTGGGGGGGAGCCGAAGGGTTAGCGGAGTTATGTCCACTCCAAAAACGATACCTTTGCTTCCTACTACCTCTGACGCAAATAACAGCCAGGAACCCGGACAACAGCCCAAATCAATTACTCTGCTCCCACGTTTCAAGACGCCAAATTTCTTTTGAATCTCTTCGAGCTTGAAGACGGACCGTGCCGGGTACTGTCTCTCACGAGCCCGTCTTGCATAATAGTCATGCCGTGGATTGGGTTTCACCCGAGCAAATATAGCAGCAAATCTGGCTTTTTCAAGTCAAAACAACAAATCCGCAAGCTCTGAGATTGTCCGCACCCCAACCGTTTCAATATCGGCAATTCCTTTGATGTGCTCGAGATTTGTTTCAGGAAGAAGGCAGCGTGTAAAGCCCATCTTTTGTGCTTCTTGGACCCGTGGTCCTACCTGATTAATCCCGCGAATTTCTCCGGTTAAGCCAATCTCTCCTAAGACCACTGTGGCCTCCCTCACAGGCTTATCAGAAAAACTCGAAGCAATGGCCGATACAATTCCGAGATCTACGGCAGGCTCATCCACCTTCACTCCACCAGTCACGTTGACAAAGATGTCTTGAGTCATCAATTGGAAGCCGAGTTTCTTTTCCATTACTGCGACAAGAAGAGAGACCCTATTAACGTCAACACCCAGTACTGTTCTCCGCGGGGTCCCAAAGCTTGCTCGGCCGACGAGAGCCTGGAGTTCGAGCAGTATGGGCCTGGAACCTTCGATACTGGCCGTTACCACAGAACCCGGAACAAGAGATGGACGATTGGACAGGAATATTGCAGAAGGATTCATAACTTCACAGAGTCCATTATCCCTCATCTCAAACACACCTATTTCGTTGGTGGAACCAAAACGATTCTTGACTGCACGAAGTATGCGAAAGATATTGTTCTGCTCACCCTCAAAATACAACACTGTATCGACCATGTGTTCCAAGAGCCTGGGGCCTGCAATGGCCCCGTCCTTGGTAACGTGTCCGACCAAAAATACTGGGATGCCGGTCTGTTTTGCAAGGTGCATGAGGTGCAGAGTCGCCTCCCGTACCTGACTAACGCTTCCAGGTGCTGAAGCCAATTCATGGGTAAATACAGTTTGAATCGAATCTATGACCATTGCATTCGGAACCATTTCATCGGCCATTGCCCTGATCGATTCAAGCGCGACCTCTGATACCACCCATAGATTTTCTGAACCAATGCCTATACGGTCACTTCGAAGTTTGATCTGTTCGAGAGATTCCTCGCCTGAGATATAGAGGACCTTGAGCTTGTTTTCCGCAAGCCGGTGCAAGATCTGGAGCATCAGTGTGGACTTGCCAATGCCTGGATCTCCTCCCACCAGGATGACGGATCCGGGGACCAGTCCACCTCCCAGTACCCTGTCAAACTCCTGTATTCCGGTCTTGATGCGTTTTCCCTCATCCATTTCCACTGAGTCGATTGGAACAGGTTGGGCTTGCTGGATGGAGGTCGCTCCTCCAGGGGGCATTGTGGTGCCCTGTCTTTCCTCGACCAAGCTATCCCATTCGCCACACTCAGGGCATTTACCGAGCCATTTGAGTGACTGATACCCGCATCCCTGACAGACAAAGATTATTTTCCCGGGCTTTTTACTTTTCAAGATGGATTCTCCTTGAGATACAAGCATCGTTACGTCTGACATGGCCGTGGGGCAGTGAAACAGCGAACGCATTGCCCGTCCCGACTTGTCCCGATGTGTCGGAGTTCATCAAGACTGCGGGAATCTTCAATCACGCTATCATCTTGGATGCTCCAAATCAATACTGGATATACTTCTCTTTCAATGCACTCTTTAAGCCGCACGCAACAAGGGCGGGAATGTCTTGGGAATTCGAGTCGATCCAAGAAGCGATACGTTTTCTTAAATGGCGAACATTTCTAGCAGGTTAACGCGGGAGTCTTGAAAATATGCCAAAGAGAAGGTTGTGTTTGACAATTTTTGCCAAAAAACGTAGGCTCAATTCGAAGAAATAGGCACGAACCAGCGCGGAGGTGTGAATGGGAAAAGCTGCTCTGACCAAAGTTTCCGTCATCGGTATGGGGTATGTGGGTATACCGGTTGCTGCACTCCTGGCGGACCAAAAAGGGATGGATGTTACCGGTATCCAAAGGCGTTCTCAGCGCTCCGGATGGAAGATAGAGGTTCTAAATTCAGGCAAGTCTCCGTTCGAAGGTTCCGAGCCCGGGCTGAACAGCCTCCTCAGAAGGGTCGTGAAAAAGGGAAGCTTTAGGGTCACCGATGATTTTTCGGTGATCAAGGATATGGATATTGTCCTCATTGATGTGCAGACCCCCACCGATGGCTCAGGTCACAAGCCAAGGTACCTTTCCCTGAAAGAAGTTACAAGGCAAGCAGGGACTTATATGAAAAAGGGGACTCTGGTGGTGATTGAGTCAACTGTTGCCCCGGGCACCACACAGTTTGTTGTACAACCCATACTTGAACGAAAATCCGGATTGAAAGCGGGACGGGATTTTCACCTGGCTTATTCTTATGAGCGGGTCATGCCCGGTCGACTTCTCGATTATATCATAAACCTTCCAAGGATCGTGGGTGGCGTCAACAAGAAAAGCCGCGACAATGCTGTCAAGTTGTATAAGAAAATCGTTAAAGCGAAGATCTTGTCCACGGATATTCTTACAGCCGAAACCTCAAAAACCATGGAGAATGCCTATCGAGACGTAAACATAGCCTTTGCCAATGAAATGGCAATGGCGTGTGAAAGTCTGGGTATAGATGTCTACGAGGTGCGCGAACTGATTAATTCTCGCGCTGAAAGGCATATGCATGTTCCTGGGATCGGCGTGGGGGGACACTGTCTGCCGAAAGACACCTGGCTTCTGGATTACGGCATTAGGCAATATGGGAAGTTACCCATCAACCCCGAATTTGTTCGGTTAGCCAGAAAGATCAATGACTTTATGCCGACCCATGCCACAGAGATGATCAAGGAGGCTCTGGCATCCAGGAAGATATCTTTAAGGGATTCTAAGATTGCCCTTCTGGGTGTGGCCTATCTTGAAGACTCTGACGACGTTCGAAATACGCCTGCCTATGACCTCATCAGAGAGGTTGAGGCACACGGTGCTGAGGTGGTGGCACACGATCCGTATGTGCACACCTTTCCTGAAGCCGAACTGAGCCGCGATTTGGATCATGTGATAGAAGGATCCGACTGTATAGTAATTGCCACTCAGCATAAACCTTACTTTAAGCTAAATCTAAAGAAAGTTAAATCGCTCATGCGTACGCCCATCATTATTGACGGACGAAATGTTCTGGATCGGGCGAAGGCTGAAAAGGCGGGCTTTGTCTATAAGGGAATTGGCAAAGGATAGAAACAGAAAGATGGGGCGAAGGCCTCAAGCTCGGCAAGGTACGTAATCCATGGACGTTTTCAACGCTATCCTGCAACGGGTTGAGGAGAAAAGGGAAGATTACGATACCTATGGCTTTGAAAAGCTTGAAATGGCCGCATTGAACACGTTTTTTGACTTGGCTCAAGAGTATGACGGCCTGAAAAACCTCTATTCAGTCAGCGTTACCGTTCCCCGTGTCTATTTTGGATTGCGATGCAAGCTCTACGTGGTCCCTCCCAAAGGCGACACCATAGAATGGGCGGCAAACAGTCACCCTGACTCCAGTCCTGCAGACAATGAATTGCCAGACTATGTCAGGATTGCAGACGCCCCATACCAACACGGCCAAGCCTATGTTGTGCCCATTCACGGAAAGAAAACACCTGCCAGCCATATTCTTTTTCACGGCTCACGAGACGTAATAGGCATCTTTGAGGTGGCGCAGGCGGATCAGCTCACGGAGGCTCAGCTCTTTTTCGTACAGAAGTATGTAAACCGCATAGGATACAATCTGTACAACAAATTCCTCGCCGATCAGAACATTCAGCACCTTAAGTTCATCAACAATTTGGTAGCAGATATTGAGCACAACGTAATAATACCCAACATCCACTATAGGTATTACTTCAAGAAGATCAGAGAATATCTGAACACAAACAAGGAGATAGAGAATGAGCTTAACGATGTTATTGATAAGCTCAAATCTCACGACCAAAGCCTCTATGCCAAGATCAGCGAAACAATGGAAAGGATGATAGTAATCAACAGGGCAATGTTCAGGGATCAGGAGGTAATAGAGCAACATTACAGACACGCTAGCCTTTTTCTCGAAAGCTTATTTCGTCCGGATCACTTCTTGTTTGGCGAATACATCCTGAAGAAGACCCCCTGCTATTTGTGGCAGGATATTATATTGCCCCAACTGGAACGTTACAGGAATCAATTTGTTAAGAAGGGTATTGATGTTAGCCGTATCATCAAGGGTCACAAGGTTACTGAAGATTTGGAAGTTAGGGTGGATAAGGGCCTGATGGCTCAGGTCGTTGCAAATCTCGTTTCAAATGCCGTAAAGTATACTGTATCGGTTGTGGACGCTTCAGGAGAGAGGATCAAGAGGGTTGATTGTAGGACGTCACTCATCGAGAACTTCTTTGGACACGGACATCACGGTGTGCGCTTAAACGTTCTTACTTCAGGGCCGCCCATTGAACCTGATGATGTAGCCCGTATTTTCGACGAAGGTTTTCGACTCGAACAGAGCGAGTCAGTGGCAGGGACAGGCCACGGGCTTCACTTTGTCAAGAATGTGGTTGAAGTGCATGGCGGGGTGGTTGGTTATAACGGAGACGAGCTTGGAAATGAATTCTACTTCTTTGTGCCGGCTTAGTTATTGCCGGGCCGTGACCCCGTTCCTTGCGATAGCCGCTTTCAGCTTTGTTTGGATGCTAGGTTACACTGACTGCGCCTTTGGCGAACCACTAACCGTACCCCATCCTTTTGCCGCGCTAAAAACACAACTTGTTCGAGACGGATTTGACGAGACTCTTATCCAGTCACTTTATTCAAGACCCGAGGTGACCTTTAACCAACGGGGCATTTCCGCCTACTTCTCGCATCGTGAGGCGACGTTAGACTATGGTCAGTTCTTGACCCCGCGTTCTATAGATGAGGCTATCGACTATCTTGGCCGGAATCAAAAGGCCTTGAAGCGGGCACAGAGCGCGTATGGCGTAAAGGGGGAGATCATTACCGCCATTATTTTGGTGGAAACAAGATTAGGGACTTTTATCGGCAAACGTTTGGTGCTAAATACCCTGTCAACCCTGGCAGCCCTTGGTGATAAGGATACAAGGGACGGTGTCTGGCACGCTTATCTGAAAAACAAGGCTGATAGATCAAAGCAGCAATTCGAGTCATGGGCCTCTAAAAAATCGGCCTGGGCATACGGTGAACTCAAGTCCTATTTAACATATACAAAGGCTC
This sequence comes from Desulfobacteria bacterium, assembly GCA_030145395.1. Taxonomy (GTDB): domain Bacteria; phylum Desulfobacterota; class Desulfobacteria; order Desulfobacterales. Next base: position 7,218 of record JAQYVR010000073.1, on the reverse strand, counting down.
AAGGGATAGACCCTTCCTCTATGCGTGGCTCTTTTGCCGGGGCGTTGGGGATTGCCCAATTTCTCCCTTCAAGTGTGCTGAAATTTGGTAAGGACGGAAACCGGGATGGCCGGATAAACCTTTTTGATCATGAGGATGCTATTGAAAGCATCGCCAGTTACTTGAACCAGCACGGGTGGCGCCCTTCTTTAACCAGGAATGAGGCATTTCGCGTCATTCTTTATTATAACAACAGCAAATATTATGCAGAGACGATCCTCAAAGTGTCTGAACGCCTGGCGAAATCTAGCCCATGATATAACCCTAACGTTGCACAAGCCAAGGGTGCTGTAGATCCAAGGCGTCCAAGGGTGAGGCTGTAAACAGGCTACACCGAACCCTTGGCAACCCGCCAGAGGCGGGCAAGCGCAGGTCGTCAGATCCCGCCCACCGGGGAGATGCAGTATCATAGGCTTTCCCGCAGGGTAAACAATATGGCTGTTTTTCTAGTTTTCTGGATATCACCCGCAGTGAATTCCACTAAATCGTTCAAGAATCTCGCGGAGAAAGGCTATTGTTGGTTTTCAGAACTTTTTGCCATGTTGTTTATGCAACTACAGGGACAACCCTAACTGTCGGGTACTTCACATGAGTCACGGTTTAACTCTTCTATTATTCTTACTTCCTATGGTGCCTACATTTTGGGCTATCGTGGACGCTGCCCATCGAGATTTTGGCTCTTTAGGGAGAAAGGTCATTTGGGGCGCACTTGTGGTTTTGGTTCCGTGTCTTGGGGGGATAGTCTACCTGATTTTTGGACGTAGACAGGGTAGAAGAAAGGCTAAAAGAGGTGGAGTTGGCGGATAACCTTGGGCGAAGAGGGCAGGGTGCTTGGCGGGGGGCTTACAGCTCATTGCTCACGGCTGAAAGCTCACAACTGACCGGCACGCTCCCTGCGTACGAAGTGCTACCGTGAGGCAGAACGCCCGTGGAGGCTTCACAACGGACAACAAAGAGCGTGCAAAAGGACATTAAGGTGACAAAGAAAACAGTTAAGAATCAGCTCCCTTTGATTCAGGACGCAGATCTGACCGGCAAGGTGGTGCTGGTTCGTGTGGATCATAATGTGGTGAAGGGTGGAATTATCCGCGACCCTTACCGCATAGACCGAACGATCGGTACCCTCTACAACATTGTTGAGCGGGGCGGACGGATCATACTAATGACCCACGTTGGAAGGCCTCGGGACAAGAAGACCGGTGAGATAACCTGTGACCCATCCACCTCCATAGAACCTATTGCCGCCTATCTGGAGCGGAAGCTTCACTCCAGGATTCACGTACCCGCCTTGCGCGTCGAAGACAAACGAGGGATTCACGGGATTGACACCTCGATCAATCTGGCAATCAAGGATCTCAGGCAACACAAAGTCGGCGGTATATATCTGCCAAACACACGGTGGTTTGAGGGGGAGGAGGCAACCGGAGACTTGAGGGAGTCCTTTGTTCGTCAGCTGGCCGGACTTGCAGACGTCTTTGTCAATGACGCCTTCGGATCATGGCAGCCCCATGTGTCGACGCACGACATTGCCAATCATCTGCCATCATACGCAGGCTTTCTCATGCAGGAAGAGATCAGCCATCTTGATCAAGTCCTTCGAGCTGAACGGCCTTTTGTGGCTGTGGTAGCCGGTGCAAAGTATGATACCAAGATAGGTCCTCTCAACGAACTCTACAAAAGGGTGGACCATCTCATCTTGGGCGGCGTGATCTATAATACGTATCTGTGTGCCAAGTATAATGTTCGCCTTGCCGGTGTTTCAGAAGATGATATCAAAGCGGCCAAGAAACTTGTATCCCGGGACAAGAAGGTCAATAAGATTGTTGAACTTCCCTATGTTGTGGAGTCAGACACCTTAGGCGAGAAAGTCCAAGGACAATACAGGACCATCAAGATCAAGGATTTTGTAGCCGGTAAATCGTATGGTTATGGCCTCGACATCGATCAGAGGTCTTTTTCCGACAAAAAAGTGGCAGACGTGATTGCTTCGGCCAAGACCATTTTTGTCAATGCGGTCATGGGTTACACACCGTATTTTACTGAGGGCTCTGAGGCCCTTGACCGGACGATAGATAAAAACCAAACGGCGTGGAAGTTTTACGGCGGTGGGGACACCCTCCAGGAGTTTAAGAGCCTTTGTCCTGGTCTATATCTTTCGGTATTGGATGACGCCCTCTATTACTTCTTCACAGGTGGGGGATCGGTCCTCAAAGCGATTGAGGAAGACGATCCCTACGGTATGCAACCGGTCCAGACGTTGATTAAGAACAAGAAAGCCGTTCAAAAGGGATTGACAAGATAGGCCTTTTTCTGTACCGTTTAGGAACATTAGTGGCTCGTTGCCATGTTTTGTTATCACGACGGACAACAAACCACGGACAACTGACGCCGGCCACGGCTGGTCCCATCGTCTAGCGGTCTAGGATACTGGCCTCTCACGCCAGAGACACGGGTTCGATCCCCGTTGGGACTACCACAATAAAACCAAAAGGTTAGCCAATGCAGGCTGGCCTTTTGTATTTTAGATGAGGTCTTTCCCCACACTATTCCCCACCCGCTCCTAATCTTAATTACTTGAAAATCTGTCTATTTGGTTATAATGAACCTCTATTGCAATCACCAGCAAAATGGTTTTCGGCAAGAGAGGGAGAGGGAATCGGTGATCAGTTCTATAGACAATACTCAATTTACAGTCTTCGATGTTGAAACCACCGGCCTCTTTCCTCAAGTGCATGATCGTATCATTGAGATAGCAGCCATAAGAGTTGACGGTAGCGGAACCCCTCTTGATGAATACGCCACTTTAGTAAACCCGAATCGGGATTTAGGCCCTACAGATATTCACGGGATTACGGCGAAGGAAGTAAAAGGAGCTCCCAGTTTCGAGGAAATCGCTGGGGATGTAATGAGTAAGCTAGCTGGCGCAGTTTTTGTGGGACACAACGTCCTCTTTGACTTTCAATTTATTCAGGCGGAGGTGATGCGCCTTGGCCATACACTACCACAAACCCCTTTACTCTGTACCATGAAACTTGCAAAGAGAGTCGACCCCGCAGTGCCTCGTAGAAAACTGGGAGCCTGTTGCAGTCACTTTGGCGTCTCAAGAGAGCATGCCCATTCCGCATATCACGATGCTTCGGCTACTGCCAGACTCCTATCAGTGTGCTTAAGAAAGGCAAAAGAACAGGGCGCAGTTTCACTCGGTGATATTGGTGTTTCTAAAGCGCCCGTGGGGAAGGACTATTTTCCTCAGTTTCCCGAAAGTGGGAGATCCCTTTCTCGCAAGAAGGCTCAAGAATTGATTAAAGCCGAAGTATCTTATATTGCTCAGCTCGTGGCGTCTCTGCCAGCAAACACTGGAACTCGAGCTGAATTAGATGACTATTTTGCCCTTCTCGATCGTGTTTTAGAGGATCGAAGAGTTACCCCTGGGGAAACGGATGCCTTATTTGAGCTGGCTGAACATCTTGGCATATCTCGGGAGCAAGCCGTCAGAGCACATGATCAATATATGCGCGACCTCATCCACGCAGCCTTTGCGGACGACATGATTACAAAGCATGAACAAGAGGACCTTGAGGGAGTCCGAAGACTTCTTTCGATATCTGGAAACAAGTTTGAAGAACTTTTTTCAGAAGTGAGAAAAGAAAGAGAAACAGAGAGCATCGCCAAACCTTTAACCGGTTCCCTTCAAGATGAAATCGAGGGCAAAACCATCTGTTTCACCGGTTCGTTGAGATGTCAGATTAAGGGTGCAAAGGCTTCGCGGGCATTTGCGCAAAAGCTGGCCGAAGAAAAAGGAATGATAGTCAAAAAGGGCGTTACCAAGATGCTCGGCTTCCTGGTGGCTGCAGATCCAGATTCAATGTCGGGCAAAGCCAAGAAAGCAAGTGAATATGGTGTCCGAATAATTGCAGAGCCGGTGTTTTGGCGCATGATGGGTGTTGAGATCGAATAACACGTCGAGTAAAGAACCAAGCAAGAATAACTGATGTTTCAATATGGTTTTCATATCTTTACATTTCCAAAAGTGATGATAATGGGAAGTTATAGCGCAAAATTGAATAGCTTTTCCGCTGACAATAAGCAAGTCGAAACGTAACCAAACGTGAGGAGGAAACCCTTATGAGGCGGATCAAGGCTCAAGCCTGGTATTGCCAATATCAGTGCGTATGAGCCTTTTTTGTTTTTCCTGTAAGTGGAGGATTTTCCAATGGCTAAGAAACCAACCTACGAAGAACTGAAACAAAGGGTCAATGAGTTGGGGGCCGAAGCAGTCGAGCGCAAGCGGGCGAGGGAAGAGAAAGAGGAACAATTGAGATTCGTTCAAACACTGATTGATACAATGCCGAGTCCGGTGTTTTATAAAGATACAGCGGGGAAGTATACAGGGTGCAACAAAGCGTTCGAAGAATTCGTGGGCAGGTCGGAAGAGGAGATAATAGGGAAAAGCGTATATGACATGGGGCCGAAGGAGATTGCAGACAAGTATTACGAAAAAGATGAGGAACTTTTCCAAAATCCGGGAAAGCAGGTCTACGAGTGGAGAGTGAAAAGAGAGGATGGAGAATTACGGGATGTCATATTTAATAAGGCAACGTTTTTGGATAACCAGGGGAGGGTAACAGGCTTGATAGGAGTTATTTTAGACATTACCGATCGCAAGCGGGCGGAGGAGGCGCTGCGGGAGAGTGAGAAACAACGGTATCGAGATGAAAAGCGGATGGAAATACTGAAATTTGCAAACGATGTAGCGCTCAAATTGATGCATAATTTGAGAAACCCCTTGGTTACTATCGGAGGGTTTTCAAAGCGCCTTTCAAGCAAGGACTATCCTGAGGACAAGCTAAAAGAATATGCAACGGTCATCTTCGAAGGATCTATGAGGCTTGACAAAGTGCTAAATGAGGTTCTGGCCCATTTGCAAGCCGCTGCTGAGCAAGTGTAGACGTAGGGATTCACGTTGTAAGGACTTTGGTAGCCAACCATCATGTCGTCGGCATGCCGACCTCTTATTGGCAAATGAATGGGGGAGACCTCTTCCCACATATTGTGGGTCCGTTATTTATACCGGAACTAACAATCCCTGCTATTTATCTCGCATCAGGCCAGAGTTACGATAATGCCATACAATCTCCAATCCTGGTCAGCCCCAGAATCTTATGATATGTGTTTGTTATATTTACTTTCCTGATATTATAGATAATGGGAAGAATCATTTATAGGCGAACCATTCCCTCTGCTCATAACTATAGTGCCGATAGCCCTTGTCTATTCAATACGCTTGACGGTATGGGCAATTAAACAGGTCAAGACGAAGGAGAAATAAAGCCATGATACACAGAAGGCTAAAGTGGATAATGCCAGCTTTACTATTGATGTGTGTTGCTATGAGCGCACATGAAGTTCAAGCACGAACAGTTTTCATAACAGGTAATGAGTTGGCTGGATGGATGAAGGGATATGACATACAAAAGAGAGGGGATTGTAGAGAAGTGGCATGCCGTGGTCATGCGACTTCGTTTGTCATGTACGTTGTTGGTGTCTGTGATGCGAACTTGGTCGATTACCCTATACCTGGTGGAGTTACAAGGGATCAACTTGCTGGTGTCGTCTCGCAATATCTAAAAGAGAATCCTAAAAGATGGGCAAACCCTGCTTCTATGCTCGTCACAGAGGCTCTAAAGAAAGCGTTTCCGAAGAAATAGCATTTCCCGCTTAGGTTTGCCATCTGAAACAATGAGACTAAAAGAACTGCCCGCATGGCAAAACAACTTGACCCCGATGAAATGGTTGACCTTAAGGAACTGGTACTGTCTGAAGTGATTCAGATGGAGGCCCTAATCAATATCCTTGAAGCCAAGGGTATCCTCACCCGAGAGGAACTCATAGACAAGATGCAGGATATTGCCGCTCAGATGCGAAAGGTTGAAACCTAATATGTCTGGTAAAAACGGTGTGAGAAGCAGCAATAACGTATAATATGATTGTGTTATCTTTACGTTTCCAAAAGTAATGATAATGGGAAGTTATCTTGAAAGAATGTCGTCTTGAAATATTGTCGAATTTGAGGTCTTATGAAGCAGTAACGGGCGGACGACGCTGCTTGCAGTGTCTATAATTGACGGCGAGGCAGCATTTTAAACAGGGGGCAGCACATGAAAAAAGTTTACGGCAGAATCAATTCCAAAGTCCAAAACATAGCACTGGCTATCTTTACCCTCGCCCTGCTGTTCACAGCAGCACGGGCTTCTGCCGAAGTTTACACCCAGTTGAAGGGTTACTGGCAGTGCCTGGAAGACGGTCAGCAGATCTCTCTGGAGTTTGAGTCGAAAAAACAGCTGCTTTACAACGGCGAGACCTACAATTACCAGCTTGGTCCTGGTGTCATGCAGGTCATGGAGGGGAACAGCCTGGTAAACTATTTCTTCATGGTGGAGAGCGGCACCCTCATGATATTCTCACCGGACGGCTCGGTCATGCAGTGCCAGAAGGCGAAAAAACCGAAAGTGGCTGGGACCAAAGAAAAACCCGGCAAAGCCACAACACAGGGTCGACAGGCACAGTCACCCGATCAGGGTTGGCCGCCTCCCTATGCCCGGCCCCAGGGACACATCAATGAAGACAACCCCAGTGCTCAGGCGCTACTGTACAAATTTGCCGGGCGCTGGGACAACGTCACAACGAATACCCTCACCAACCTATTTCTCAAGCCTGACGGCACCTATGAAGAAGCCTATGAGGCCGGCTATAGTGGGGAGTTCACTGACCAAGGCGGTTACCAGACCGGACATTGGGGTGCGACAGGTGAACAGCAGGGCCGCGGCCACTGGAAGGTCGTGGGCAGCTTAAGGCAAGGCAATCTCTATTTGGTGGACCAGAACGGTAGGGAGAGCGTCTATCATTATCAGGTCCACGTTCGAGGGGGCGAGGTTTACTGGGGTGAGTATTCCTTTAATGGCCAGCTTTACAGCGTGAAGTACATCTACCGATAGAAATCACTACTGGCCAAAACTTTTTGCAGCAGGGCTTCAGCTTGACACTTATACTTGCGCCTAATCGTCTTCAATCAAAATCCTTGGTCCTGCATAAAAACATTGTGCTATTAATCGCAAAACAGACCAGATTCAACATAATGCCATATTATCTTCAATCCTGGTCAGCCCCAGAAACTTATGA
>JAQYVR010000060.1 GCA_030145395.1 Desulfobacteria bacterium | reverse complement strand
CTGGAACACGACCTTTTGTTTGAAAGGTTTCTGAATGAAAGCCGTTCAGACATGCCTGATGTGGATCTTGACTTTGATTCTGTGAGACGGGACGAAGTGCTCACCTATGTGATGGAAAAGCATGCAGGCAAGGCCGCCATGGTGGCTACCATCCCCACTTTCAGGGCTCGCGGGGCCGTGCGTAAGCTTGGAAGGGCCTTTGGATATTCTTATGACAAGATCGATCAATTGACCACGTTTTTGCCGTATCATTTGAAAAGCTCCCAGATTGAGGCGGCTTCCCATAACCTTTCCGAGCTTAAAGACACCCCCCTTCAGGATGAGCCCGAACTCCTCAGGATGGCTGCAAAGATTTCAGGCCTCCCATATCAACTTTCGGTTCACCTGGGTGGTGTGGTTATCGCACCTGATGATTTGGCCTCATGGTTCCCTGTAGAGACATCCAACAAGGGTTTTCCTGTGGCACAATACGACAAGGACGATGTGGAGGCCCTTGGTCTAGTGAAGCTTGATCTTTTAGGGCTGCGCATGCACACGGCTATCCAAAAGGCCCTGGATCTTCTTGCAGAGCAGGGCACTGCTCTAGATCTTGATGATATGCCTTTGGATGATGAGAAGACTTTTCGTCTTTTTAGGACCACGGAGACGGTTGGGGTCTTTCAGGTCGAATCCCCTGGGCAGCGTCAACTCCTGGGAAGGCTTCAGCCCAAAATATTTTCAGATATTATTGCCGAGATTTCCCTTTTCAGGCCGGGCCCCATGAAGGGGGATATGGTGACCCCTTATGTGCAAAGACGAAACCGCAAAGAGCCGGTTTGTTATCCTCACCCGGACCTTGAGTCTGCCCTTCGGGAAACTTACGGGGTTGTGCTTTTCCAGGAACAGGTCTTAAAGGTTGCGCATCGTATAGCCGGCTTTTCCCTGGCCGAGGCCGACCAGTTGCGGCGGGCCATGACCAAGGAGCGCTCAGCTGCCGAGATGGAAAGGATCAAGGCCTCCTTTATCCAGGGCGCTATAAGACAGGGCTACAGCCAAAAAACATCCGAAGAGATCTTTGCAATGGTGGCAAGCTTCGCCGGTTATGGCTTTTGCAAGGCCCATGCAGCTTCCTTCGCCCATATCACTTACCAGAGTGCCTTTCTCAAGGCCCATTATCCTCTTGAATTTTACTTGGGGCTCCTGAATGCAGGCTATGTGGGCTCTTATCCCAAGAGTGTTATCTTAAACGAGGCAAGAAGAAGGGGATTTGATGTGCTGGGCCCCCACATTAATTACAGCCATGAGGATTACAGAGCAGAGAACGGGGGGATACGCATTGGACTTTTAGCCCTTAACGGGCTTGGACCAAGATTCTGTGAGCGGGTCTTAAAAGAGCGAGACAATGGGCCCTTTACCAGTGTCAAGTCGTTTTGCGCCAGGGTCAACCTGCCACAGGAAGTCATCCTGAGGCTTTCTCTGGCGGGTGCCTTCGTGGGACTGCCGTTTTGCGGTGGTGTAAGGAGAGAATCCCCTGATTTATACTAATCTTAGCCGTGACGTTTTACTCGGATCGAGAAACCTGAAAATCCGAAATCCGAATATCGAAATCCGAAACAATTTCAAATAATAAAAATTCGAATGACCAAAACATTAAATCCAGGATTTTGGGGATCGTTCGCTTTGATTTATAAAACGGTTAGAACTCTTAATACTAAAGTTCGATGTTCGGACTTTGATATTCAATTCATTGTGTGGGTGTCCATGCCGTTTTGAACCTTTGATATTTGAATTTCGGATTTGTTGCGGATTTCGATATTCGAATTTCGAATTTATTCACAGGCGAGTATCTGGCCACTCCCATTGAGGCATTACAATCCGCAATGCTACATAATAAGGAGATATATTCGTGGATAGGAAAAGTCTTGATCTGTTTTTAACTGAGTCTGATCTGATGAAGGTTTCTGCTTCCACACACGTTATGGCCCCTTTTTGGGAAGATCTGGAAAAGCATGGATTTATCAAGAGTACAACTCTAAAATGGAAATCGAATGGAAGCATGGTAAAAATAGCCGGTCGCGTCATCATAATTCATACGCCCCCAACCAAGAGTGGAAAAAGGGTCATGTTTTTGACCCTGGAGGATGAAGATGGGCTCTTTGACCTGACCGTATTTGAAGATGTTCATACCCGATATGCAAAAAAGATCCTTGCCAGTTCAGTACTTCTGGTAGAGGGTGTGCTGAACCGTTTTGGGTTAAGAGGCATATCGGTTTTAGCTAGGCGTTTTTGGACACTCAGGGAATTTTATGGAAGCACAAGCTATGGAAAAGACAAGAGTGGGCACGGCATCCTGGACCGACAAGACCCTGATCAAAAGCGGAACCTTCTACCCGAAGCAAGTCACTACCGCGGAAGGCCGTCTTAGATTTTATGCCGAGCATTTCGACACCGTAGAAGTAGACTCTTCCTACTATGCCTTGCCTGCGGAGAGAAACGCGGTCCTTTGGGCGGAACGGACGCCGCCCGGGTTCGTATTCCACATCAAGGCCTACTCAATGCTGACCGGTCATCCCACTCTTGTCAAAGGCATCCCAAAGTTGTTGCGAGAAGAACTTCCCAAATCGACCCTGGCAAAAGCCCAAACAAAAACATTCCCAAAGGAAATCGTCGAGGCGGCGTTTGATATGTTTGCCTCGGCCTTGAGGCCCTTGCAAGAGGCCGGGAAACTGGGGTGTCTGCTGTTTCAATTTCCGCCCTGGTTTGTTCCCTCTGAAATTGCCTATGCGTGGATGGAGCTGGTACGGGAGAAACTTCCAAGTCATCATCTGGCCGTGGAATTCCGTAACTGGCAGTGGATCAAATCCCCAGCAAAGGAAACATCTTTGAAGTTCTTGAAAGAGAATGCCATATCATATGTGATCATAGATGCTCCCTGGGTCAGGGGCTGGGAGGGGCCTATAGCAGTAACTTCAAGTATTGTCTACATGCGCTTCCATGGCAGAAACCGCGAGAACTGGTTCAAAAAGGGCGTGGACACAGTAGAGCGCTACCGATACCTGTACAACGAGGATGAACTCGAAAAATGGGCCCGGAAGGTGAGAGAGACAAGCAAAGAAACTGAACAGACCTTTGCTATCTTCAATAATTGTTACCAGAACCACGGCATAAAGAATGCCGAGGAACTTAAGCAATTGCTTCAACCTTCATGAACATAGTAGTTGGCTTATGAGAAATCGTCGGCCGGTTCACGGAGCCACCACCAGACCATGCTCAACGCAATGACCGTCGAACCATGTGTTTCCCATGCTTTTTCCCTTGACACAAAAGTACTCTTCTTCCTATGCTCGCTCCACCAGCAGACATGTGGCAGTGGGTTGAGGCAAATGTCGATAGCACGGTGGTGTGCTGCAAAGTGATTGTGAGCTCTGGATTGGGAAGCAGTCCAGGAAAGGAGTCGCGGTGATGATGAACGCCTCTGCAGGAGGATCGGCTGGATCACCCGGCGGTGCCGTTCCCAACGATATCACGGTGGCATTCATGGACGGTGAAGAGCTTCGAGGAACGGTTGCCAGCTTCAATCCGAAATTGCCCACTTTTTTTCTGCAGTTCAGTCAACCCGGTGGCGATGTGTCGACCAGGGAGATCGGGTTTGAGAGCGTGAAGATGATCTCCTTCCTCCGCAATCCGGTACTGCCGGAAAACAAAGTGGCCTTTCCCCAGACCGCCAGACTTGTGACCGTGCGTTTTCTGGACGGACAGACTGTTCATGGCGTAACCCAAAGCTACTCGGGGGCCCGTGTGGGGCTCTTCTTGGTGCCGACGGCACTAGAGGATGTCGAACGCATTTATGTGCCCATCTCAGCGATCCGCGACGTGGTCTCGGTCAAAATGTTGGGAGAGATTCTTACTGAACAGGGCATGGCGACCCCGGATATGGTCGAACGTGCTGTGCAGCAGCAAAAGCAGATTAGCGAAGAACAGGTCGGCCAAATCCTGCTTAAGAAGAAAATCATTACTGATGAACAATTAGATCAGGGACTGGAAGCCCAGAAGCAAAAGCCAGGGAAGAGAATCGGGGATATTCTCTTGGAGCAGGGATTTGTTGACAGGGTACAAATCGACGAAGCCCTGGAAACCCAGAAGCGTCAGAGGGACAAGAAACTGGGCGAGATCATGGTGGATATGGGTTATGCCACATATAAGATGATCGGCATTGCCCTGGCCGTCCAATTCAACGCCCCATTCATGGACCTGAGCAACCATACGATTGACTCCCAGCTGATCGAACTAGTGCCCGTCAAGGTTGCACGGCAGTGGCAGGTCGTCCCAATCAGTCTGCAACAGGGAGTCTTGACCATTGCCATTGCCGATCCTACCGAGCAATCTGCCCAAGATGAACTGCGGGAGATAACCGGTCTGACCGTGATTACTTTAGTGGCCACTCCGCAGGATATTGCGCGCGCTATTACCCGTTTTTACTCACAGTAAAGACTTCCTCACGCATT
>JAQYVR010000014.1 GCA_030145395.1 Desulfobacteria bacterium | reverse complement strand
CGAGGGCCCCTTAGGAAGATTTTTTGCCCGTCTCCGAAAGTTTTCCAGCGGTCGCACGGTGGTTCTTTCCTGGAGCGGCTCCGAGTTTGTGCCGAGATGGCAGACTGCCAAGATGTCGGGCCACGTGAGCGACTGTGCCATCGGCGATTTTGACCGCGATGGCCGGGACGAGGTAGTTGCAGCTCACGCAGCCAAGCAAGGGACAATGGTCACCGAGGCTAGGAGTTCGATCGTGGCTTACGAGTTCGCGCAACCACGGTCATCAGCCCCCCAGTAATACATCTTGAACATTCCACAACTTTTTCTCACCATCGATCTTTCACTGACCATTGATTTGTGCTGTCCAGATGGCGTGGTAACCCGCCCTGCCCGCCCTGGCGTTTCAGGTTATTGTAAGTTACCATGCCACTAATCCGGTCTGGGCCAGGGGAGTGACGTACGGTTAGTGACAAGTCATCTGCCTAAGTACAAAAAAAAGACCCCGGGGAACATATCCCCGGGGTCCTCGGATTAGAGTTAGCAAGTTAGGTTAGAAGTCCATCTGAAAGGTGGCGCCCACGTACCAGTGATCGGGATCATCAAGGCCCGCACTGTTTTCCATACCATCCCAGAAGCCGATCTCAGGCGTAGCAGTGAAGCTGTCCGCAATCGGGATCTTCAAGTTGACAAAGAGGCCCATCAACTCATCCGCATTATCAAAGGGAGCAAGGTCAACTTCTGAAGACGAGTAGCCCCAACCTAGGGTAAGCGTATAGGGGTCAAAGGGAATGGCGGCCTCGATAAATCCACCCCAACACTCGGCGTCTTCAATGTCGCCGTTGCTGTCAATTGCGGCGCTTGCGGCATTGATGCCTGGATCCCATGGATTCTTTCGACCGGAGATACCGTAATTCCAGAGGTTTTCCCCGTAGTGCACGGTGCCCTTAAGAGTTGTGCTGCCCACGTTCACCTTCCCATGGAGATGCAAGAGCCAGGCGTCGATGTTTTCATCGAATGTTCCATGAGTGGCAGCAAGAGCGGAATTCCGTTCCACGTTGAAGGTGTTGTAGGCAAAGCCGGGACGAAGATGGATGCTCTCGCCTTTGAAGTCCCAACCTAACGCGATCTTGGGTATTTCTACATCGAGATCCACATCGTCACCAGGGTCGCCAAGGCCTGCCGGCTCATTGTGATCCTCGGTCTGGATTACGGCAAGGTAGAGGCCGTTGTCCAGGTTAACTCTGATCTGGGGTCTGCGGCTGTCCCACAAGGCGCCCGCGCCGATGAAGGCGTTCTGCAAATCGTAGCTCTGCGAATTATGATCATCGAAAACCCCAGGACCCTGCTGACTGGAAGTCCAGGTAACGGGTGTATAATCCTGGCCAATGGTGAGGCTCCCGGACCCAAAATTCCATTTTCCATACAAGAGCCGCGTATAGACTCTATTGCCGCTGGTCGACAATTCAGTATCAGTTGTATCACCAATTATACCAAGTTCAGCATGGCCGAAGATATCTCCCACCTGACCCTTAGCGCCAAAACGCGAAATCGTGGCAAGTTGTTGAAAATATCCGGCGTCATCATCGTCATCAGTCCATGTCGCCCCGGCATCCTGGAAGTCATGGTCAATCCAGTAGGTCCCAAGCCTCATGGAAGCATAGGGCGTGATGCTGTCCGCCATGGCTGGTGCGGCCAAGAGCACGGCCAAGGTGAGTGCTATTAAACATATTCCAAATTTCTTCATCTGCTTTTCTCCTGTTTATGGTTAACAAGTTTATAGATGTGTGTCCGCACGGAGATCTCCTTGATCATGAGGACACACCCGACAAGAACGAAACGACATCACCCCCTCTCCTGATCATTAAGTTAACATTCTGAAATTACACCAGTTTCAAAAAGTGCGTGCCTTTGAACAGGGTCTTATACAGGCCCCCGGTCCGCTTGTCAAACATTCATGTGTCAAAACCCGCAGACGTTGAATCAGTTGTTCAAACAGCAATTTGTATGCCAGGCTGGTCGTGCAAGGCTTCTCCCACTCGCAATCTTTGAGATTGGCCTGTTAATTCAATAAGATATAATCTCTTTTTAGGGGATGGGTGTCTGGGGAACGGGTCCATTCAAGTCCGAAACAGTGTGTCAATTGCCACACAATTGCGTGGAATATTACACTGTTGCGTGGGATATTACACTATATACGGCGTAAACTGGCAGTTGTATGTCACATAAACTGGCATTCTGGGTCTTTTTATGGCCCGCTACGAGTAAAAAGCGAGGCTATGCGAAGATGTCCTACCCATGGGGCCACTCGCTCATAAGGGCTATGACAAAGCAGGGGCCACACAAAGAAGAGTGATAGTCGAGCTTTATGACGTCGACCTTGAAAAAAACAATGCGTTTGGTATGTTGATGGGGCTATGCTCGAAAGACCGTCCATCATCGTCATCTCAGGTCCCACCTGTGTCGGGAAGACCGAGGTCGCCATGGCACTGGCAGAACCTTTGGGAGCTGAGATTATCAGTGCGGATGCCATGCAGGTGTATAGGTATATGGATATCGGAACGGCAAAAGCCTCTCCGGAGCAACGAGCCCGCGTTCGCCATCATCTCATTGATGTGGTGAACCCGGATGAGCCTTTTAGCGCAGCCCATTTTGAGACTATGGCAGGCGCAAGAGTTCAGGACCTTCACCAAAAAGGACTTCCCGTCTTTGTAGTAGGCGGCACGGGTCTCTATATCAAGGCGCTCACGCGGGGGCTCTTCCGTTCCAAAGGACAGGATGGGGACGTACGGAAGGGACTAAGAAAGGAAGCTGAGACCCTGGGGCTTGAGGCCCTTTACCGGCGACTGCAACAGGTTGATCCCGCTGCCGCTGAAGGGATTCACCCCAACGACACCTACCGGATCATGCGAGCCCTTGAAGTTCATCAGATTACAGGGCAGCCTATATCCCGCCACCACGGTGATCACGGTTTTGGGGACGTTCGTTACAGGATTCTGGCGATCGGGTTGACTCTGGACCGGAACATTTTGTATGATCGGATTAACAAGCGGGTCGATCTGATGCTGGGCTCCGGACTATTGGAAGAAGTGAGATGGTTGTTGGATCACGGCTATCCCTCGACTCTAAAGCCGATGCGTTCGATCGGATACCGACACATGGGGGACTATTTGGAGGGGCGCGTCACATGGGATGAAACCCTGCGCCTTCTCAAGCGTGATACGCGACGGTATGCCAAGCGGCAACTCACCTGGTTCAAGGCAGACCCGGATATTCATTGGTTGGAGCCGGGACAAGTTGATGACATGCGGGGGAAGATTGATTCGTTTTTAACGTAAAGAGCCTGCGTTTTGTCCGAGACTCCGCTCGTAAGAGGTGGCCCCTTGAGGGCAGTTGTCAACAAGATCGATAAATTCTAAATTCGAATCTCGAAATTCGAAATCCGAAACAAATCCCAAATCCGAATGTTCCAATGTTCAAAACAGTGTGACAAGGAGTCTTGTTTTGGTCATTTGAATTTTGAAAACTTGCAAATTGTTTCGAATTAGCGCAATGTTTCACTTCGTGCCGATATTCGAATTTGCGGCTCATGTCTTGAACAGAAGCGGATTTGATCATTGTCAATGTTGTGGCGCTAAGCGCCTAACCTACACGGGGTTTTGGTCGTTATACTATGCCCACTTTTGCCTCAGAAAGACTGCGCCGCCTGCTCGGCCTCTTTTCCCGAGAAGATCGCCTCCTGATTCTGATCAACCCGGACCCGGATGCTATGGCCAGCGCCATGGCGCTCAAGCGGCTTTTATGGCGAAAGATCTCAGCTACTGCCATAGCCCATGTCGGCACAATCACACGACCTGACAACCTCGCCATGATACGATTGGTCAGCCTTGATCTGGTTCCAATACAAGATGCCGATAAAGGCCAATTCACCAGATATGCCATCCTAGACTCCCAGCCGAACCACCATGAGGGTTTTAATGGCATAGATTTTGATATTATCGTCGATCACCATCCCGATACCGGAGCCAAGGCCTCCTTTAGGGATATACGCCCATACTACGGAGCCACCTGCACCATCATGACTCAATATCTCCGGGCAGCCAAGATTAAGCCCTCTGCCAAGCTTGCCACGGCGCTCTTTTACGGTATCAAGACCGATACGATGAACTTTCAACGCAAGGCTCTCATAGAGGATGTGGATGCATTCCAGTTTCTCTTTCGCCATGTGAATGTTCATATGGCCCAGAGGATCGAGCAGGCAGAAATGACGCTTGATTATCTGAAGTACTACCGTACGGCCCTGGAAGAGATGCGTGTGCGAAGGCAGCGAATTCAGGTTCATGTAGGCCCTGTAAGAAATCCAGCCGTTTGTGTGTCAATGGCCGACTTTTTCATGAAGATCCACGATATTGCATGGAGTATTGTGTCGGGCACCCATCAAGGGCGTTTGATCATTATTGTGAGAAACGATGGGGTTAGAAAAGATGGTGGAAAGCTGTTGAGCGAAAAATTCGGACACCTGGGCAGCGCAGGAGGACATAAGGCCATGGCCCGGGCAGAGATTCCCTTAGATAATCTGGAGGGCTTGGTCGATTACAGGGATGGCAAGGCGCTGTCCCGCTGGATCATCAGAATGATGAAACCCGGTTGATGGGAAAGCTTAAAAACCCTTCTCACTTGTTGAGCAGGTCCCTGATAGTGATTAGTTCCTCTCTCACCTGTTCGAGCATGAGACGCTGGCTGTCGTCGTCGGAAGGCTTGGACGCTTTTTCCTGTTGAAGATGTTTTTTGGCTCCAGCAATTGTGAACTTCTTTTGGTAAAGCAGATCTTTGATCTGTAGTATGGTTTCTATGTCACGTCTCTTGTAAAGACGTTGCCCGGAGCTGGACCGGGCGGGTTTGATTTTTGGGAACTCTGTCTCCCAGTATCGGAGCACGTAGGATTCGATGCTGGTTAAGGCGCTAACCTCACCGATCCTAAAATACCGCTTTTCGGGTATCTTGGAGTCTGTGAGTTGCATTGATTCGCTCCTTCAGCCCGCGACTGACCTTGAACGTGATAACCTTCCGCGGAGGCAGTGTCATGGTCTCCCCGGTTTTGGGATTTCTTCCCTTTTGAGCTTTCCTCTCACGCACGGAAAACTTGCCAAAGGCCGAAATCATGATCGAATCCCCTTCGGCCAAGGCCGTCTTTATTAATTCAATGGTCTTATCAACGATCGCGGCGGTCTCCCTTTTAGAAAATCCGACCTTTTCGTGAATTGCCTGCACTACGTCTTTCTTGTTCATCTTTCGCTATTCGTAATCCGTGGATTGTTGCCCGATTACACAATTCCCGTCAATGTTTTATATTACACGGCTTCACGATGACGGCAGCTGGGCGTTGAACTGTTTTAATGTTTTCTGGGTCAATGTTTCGTGGATGCTGTTTACTTCGCTGTCAGTGACAGTTCTCTCGAAAGATCGATACGTGAACCTCAAAGCCATGCTCTTTTTTCCCTCAGGGACTGGAGAGCCCCTATACACGTCAAAGATCTGAACGCCCTCGATCAGTTCTTGGTTCAGGCTCATTATGAAGTCCAGTATGCCCTGGGCCTCCAAATGATCATCCACGATCATGGCCACATCCCTGGTGGTGGCAGGGAAGCGGGAAAGGACTTTCGCATGCTTTTCTTCAGATACATGATCGACAAGCCGATCAAGGTTGAGGTCAAAGCAATAGGCAGCCTGCTTTAGCCCGAAGTTCTCTAAAACCTTTGTGGACAATTCCCCTATCGTGCCCAGTCTCTCGTCGCCCGCGGTAATTTGTGCGCCGTGGCCCGGTCCCAGATAGGGAACATCCTGACCCGTTAAGGGAGCAAAACGTACCCCAGTCATGTTCAGACCTGCAAAGACGGCTTCGGCCACCCCCTTCATATCATAGAAGTCGACTTTTGTTGCATCAAAATGCCAGGTTTCTGCATAACGTGCCCCGGTCCAGAGACACGATATCATCTCCACTTCCTCCGGAAGTTGATCCGGGCCGGTTTTCAGGAAGATCTTGCCAATTTCAAAGATTCTCAGGTCCTCACTTCGCTGGGTGCTATTTTTGTACATGGTTGTCAAAAGGCCTGGCAGGAGAGACGTCCTCATGACCTCTTGATCTTCCGTAAGTGGATTAAGGATCGGAACCATCTGGCGTCGTTGGTCTTGACCATCCAGCAAGAGTTTATCACAGGCATCTCTATCGATGAAACTGTAGGTCACGGTCTCCGAAAATCCACAGCCAGGAAGCAAATCCCGGAGTCGATCACGTACCTTGAGCTTCTTATCAGGTTGCCTGGCTACGGTATGAGATATCGGATTGGTGGTCGGAATCTGATCATATCCTCTCAAACGAGCCACTTCTTCCATCAGGTCCTCGGGCCGGGCAATGTCGACCCGAAAGGAAGGTGGCACAACCTTGAGCCGATCCTCATCCAGGGCCTCAACGTCCATTTCGATCGATTTGAGATGAAGCCCGACCTCATCTTGGCTTAGCCGGGTACCTAATAGCCGATTCGTCCGTTTCAAGCTGAGCTCTATGACCCTTTCATCAAATCGTCGGGGGTAAACATCGACTACCCCCTCAGCGAGCTTTCCACCTGCCAATTCGACCATGAGCTGGGCTGCTCGGTCCAGGGCTCTTCCCACACCAACGGGGTCCACGCCCCGCTCAAACCGGTGAGACGATTCTGTGCTCAAGCCGAGCCGTTTGGCTGTGCGACGGGTTGTGATCGGATTGAAATAAGCGCTTTCGATGAGGACCGCAGTTGTGTGGTCTTCGATTTCCGATTCAAGGCCTCCCATGATGCCCGCTAGAGCAACCGGTCGGCTGCCGTCGCATATCATGAGCATATCAGAGGAAAGCGAACGTTCGATGCCATCCAGAGTCGTAAATGTCTGGCCCTCTTGAGCCGTTTTCACAACGATCCGATGCTCGGCCAGACGGTCAAAATCAAAGGCATGGAGGGGTTGACCCATCTCCATAAGGACGAAGTTGGTTACATCGACTACATTGTTGATGGCCCGGAGTCCCACAGAGTGTAATCTGTCTTGAAGCCAGAAAGGAGACGGTTTGATCTTAACGTCCGTGACCACCCTTGCCGCGTAGCGAGGACAGTGATCTGGAGCTTCAATAGTTACAGAGGTGAGCTCCTCAATGGGAGGTTCGCCTTTTGGGAGCTGCACATTGGGGTATTTGACGGGGCTTTTGAGGATGGCCGCTACCTCACGGGCTATGCCGATGATACTGAGGCAATCAGAACGATTGGGTGTAAGGTCAAGCTCAACAAGGGTGTCTGAAAGGCCCAGAGCGGCGGCAACCCCTAAGCCCGGCTTGGCTGTGTCGGGAAGTAATAGGATGCCCGAGCCATCTGTTCCCAGAGCAAGCTCAGCTTCGGAGCACAACATCCCTTCTGAAGCTTCTCCCCTGATATCTCCGGCCTCAATTGTGTCGCCTGAAAGAAGCTTGGTCCCGGGAAGTGCTACTGGTACGAGATCCCCTTCTTTCATGTTTGTGGCGCCGCATACAACCGGCTTTATCCCGGTACCCACATCGACTTTGCAGACTGAAAGCTTGTCTGCCTTAGGATGAGGGGCAACTTCAGTGATGCCCCCCACCACGACGTGATCCAGATAAGCATAACGGTCTGCCAGGGCGCCCACCTCGAGCCCTGCCATGGTCAAAGCTTCCGACAGCTTCACCACGTCCACGTCGACAGTCACATAGTCTTTGAGCCAGCTGAGGCTAATTTTCATTGGTCACTGGTCAGAATTGACGGCTTCGTAAAAAGTCCATCTGCGGCGTTGCGGTTCATCCCCGCCCTGTTAAATTCTCGCTGCGCGAGACGGCGGAGCCGATTTAACAGGGTAAATCATTGCGCCTGACGGCCTTGCAAGAAGCGCGCGCCTTGCATCTGGAGCCTTTTGCTGTGCCGTCTGTCTGTTGACTTTTTACGAGTCCATCAGAATTGTTCAAGGAACTTTATATCGTTTTCGTAAAACTTCCTAATATCCTCAATGCCATACTTCAGCATGGCGATACGTTCGATGCCCATGCCGAAGGCAAAACCGGTATAACGGTCCGTATCATAACCGACCATCTCAAAGACTGCCGGGTGAACCATGCCAGCCCCCAGAACTTCGAGCCACCCCGTGCGGGAACAAACCCGACAGCCCTTTCCCCTGCAGATAACGCACAGGATATCGACTTCGGCACTCGGCTCTGTGAATGGAAAGAAGCTGGGGCGAAACCGCAAACTCGTCTCCTCATCAAAGATTTGGTGAACAAAGGTGGTCAAGATTCCTTTCAGGTCACCGAAGGATATGTTCTCTTGGACCATCAGTCCCTCTACCTGGTGAAACATCGGGGTATGTGAGATGTCAGAATCTACCCGGTAGGCCTTGCCAGGGGCAATAATGCAAACCGGCGGAGGTTGTGACTCCATGACTCGTACTTGAATAGGGGATGTGTGAGTCCTCAAGACAACGTTGTCTGAGATATAGAAGGTATCCTGCATATCACGAGCAGGATGATCCCGGGGGATATTGAGGGCTTCAAAATTATAGTAGTCTAATTCTACATCAGGGCCTTCCACGATTGCAAAACCTAGTCTTTCGAAGATTTCGCAGATGGCCCGGGCAACCTGAGTGATGGGGTGAGTGCGCCCTCTGGCAAGAGGGCGTCCAGGCAAGGTAACATCCAGGGCTTCTCCCCGAGGCTCTCCAAGGCCTGTTTCAAGGGCATGCAATGCCTTGCCGAAGGCCTCCTCAAGCCTTTGTTTTACCACATTACCAAGCCTGCCTGCTTCCGGCCTTTCTTCAGGCGGCAAGGTGGAGATGTTTCGCAAGAGAGCCGTCACGACCCCTTTACGCCCCAAATACTGGGCCTTCAAGGCCTTGGCTCTTGCCAAGTCTGCAATAGTCTTTATGGCCTCAAGGGCTTCCCTTTTTACTTTTTCAAGAGCTTCCTTCATTGCCGTTTCGTTCTTTGTGAATCGGCAACCGTTATTAGAACCTATCTCAAGAATAAGGTTAGGGTTCAGGGCAAGGCACGGAACGGTGAAAAAGCGGAGCATACACGGTAGTATGTGAGCACTTTGAGCCGTTTCGCAACACCGCCATGGACACTTGGATTGTTTTTGAGATAGGTTCTAGTAGGTCTTTAAGGCGCCGACGCTCCCCTCATGTTCGACCTGCAGACTTCTGTTCACTACTTACGACCCTTGACCCCCAGCAATCGTTGCTATTTGAGCAAAGTCGTTTGGAGCTGAGACTGCCAGTTCGGCCAATATCTTCCGGTCCAATTCCACGCCTGCCTGCTTCAATCCTTGCATGAAGCGGCTATATGACAGGTTATTGATGCGTGCTGCCGCGTTGACACGAGAGATCCACAATCTTCTGAAATCTCGCTTGCGCGTTCTTCGGTCCCTATATGCATACTGTAAGGCCTTGTCCAGGGCATCCGCAGCCGTGCGGTAAAGCTTGCTACGGCCGCCGCGGTAACCCTTTGCAAGCTTCAATATCTTCTTTCGCCGCTTTCTGGCCTTAAATCCTCTTTTGACTCGCATGGATGATCCTCCTATATCGCATAATCTTGATTCGTTAGGCGTATGGAATCAATCTCTTCACCATAGCCGTATTGGTTTTGTCAATTAAACCGGACTTTCGAAGCCTTCGCTTTCTCTTCGATGTCTTCTTGGTAAGGATATGGCCTGCATTCGACTTTGAATAAACTATTTTTCCTGTTCCAGTTACCTTGAAGCGCTTTGCAGCACCTCTGTTTGTCTTCATCTTGGGCATCCTGTTGTTCCTCTCTTTATGTGTAATCGGAAGCCGTGAATTGCAAATCGTGTTGTCGGATTACGACTCTCGAATCACGAATGACAATTCACGAATTCTCGAAAGGGAATCTTCGGGGGAGTTATTTCGGGGCAAGCACCATGACCAAGATACGACCTTCTCTTCTGGCCCCCTGCTCCACGATGGCATATTCTTCTGTCTGCTCAACCACGCGGTCCAAAAGTGCCCTCCCGAGATTAGTGTAAGCCATCTCCCGTCCCCTAAAGATGACCGTTATCTTTACCTTGTCACGATTATCCAGGAAGCGCTTCGCGTTACGCATCTTAACCTGAAAGTCGTGTTCTCCGGTCCTTGGACGCAGTTTAATCTCTTTGACTTGAAAGGTTGACTGCCGTTTCTTGGCCTCTTGAAGTTTTTTGTTCTGCTGGTACTTGTATCGGCCGTAATCCATGATTCGGCAAACTGGCGGGGCAACGTTGGGGGCAACCTCAACCAGGTCCAACCCTTGGGATTTCGCTGTTGCCAGGGCCTCCATGAACGGCACAACCCCAAGCTGCTTGCCGTCTGCGTCTATCAACCGAACCTCTTTGGCCCGAATCTTCTTGTTTACATTGATGCGCTTAGCTATATTCTTCACCTCCTTGACAGTTCGGGACGCATTTTTCGAAGGGCGCATAGGGCATTGCGCCAAGGGCATCCCGTTTTTCCAATCGTCACTCCTTGCCCTGCATTCTTTATGCTATGCTTGATCCGCTCGCCACTATTCACCTTAGGCGAGTTTTAAACATTAAATCATACTATAAGATATAACGCTAACGCAAGGCTTTATGGCTGTTATCCAACAAAAATCGGACGTCTAGAAAGTAGTTGTGGCAGCGGTAGGCCAAAAAAAGGCTTTCCATCCATCTGTGGTTCAATTTCGGCCAGAAGTTCCGGCAGCGCCATCTTCTTCTGAGCTCCTGCTCTGGTTCGCACGCTGAGACATTGTTCCGCCACTTCTTTTGCGCCCAAAACCAGTATGTAGGGTATCCACTCCCTTTCTGCCTCACGTATTTTCCGGCCCATAGAAATATCCCGATCGTCGTAGTCTATTCGGTACGGTACTTGTTCCAAAACACCCTTGCAGGCACTCTCGAATTTTTCAGACACCGGTATAAGACGTAACTGTACAGGGGCCAACCAGAAAGGAAATGCGGCCTTTTGTCCTTTCCGCATCCGCATAGCCTGTGACTCCAGTATGGCATAGAGGACCCTGTCTATCGAGCCGGAGATTGAGGCATGCAGGAGCAGAGGGTACTGTTTTTCTCCCTTTGTGTCTATATAAGTTATGTCAAATCGTTCTGTATTTTCCACATCTATCTGGACTGTTGACAGACAGGCTGCCTTATCCAAAGCATCAATGAAATTGAATTCCAATTTTGCTACAAAGTAGAAAGAGCGTTCATCCCACAGTTCAATCAAGGCAGGACGGCCGCAGCGAGAGGCCAGCTCCTCAACAAACGACCTGTTTTGATCAGCAAAACTTCGAACAAACCGTATGGCTACCTCAAAATCGAGCTCAAAGCCTTCCATGCACTGGATGGCCAATTGGGTCTGTCGTATGAATTCTTCCTTGGCCTGTTCCACATCCTCGGTCAGCGTATGAAGGTCCGGCATAGTAAAGGTTCTCAAACGTTTTAGGCCAGCCAATTCGCCCGACTGTTCGCGTCTGAATGAATAGTGGGTAAGCTCATAAAGCTTACACGGAAGGTGATGGTGAGAGATCTGCATGTCGTGCTGAATTAGATACTGGCCAAAGCAGGCCGCAAAACGGAGAAAATATTCCTTCTGGTCTGAAAGGAGCACATATTGTCGGGCCGGAAACCGCTGCAAGTAGAGATTAAGCTTGGGATGCTGATAATCGTACATGATCGGGGTCTCCACCTGCATGCCGCCGTGATCAACGACCAGCCCGCTCACATATGCCTCGGCGAGGCGCTTCATTAATTGGCCTCTCGGATACCATCGAAGATTGCCGGGATCTGACCCTGGTTCGTAGTCGACCAGCTCCATGCGCCTCATTAACTCAATATGCGGGGGGGGTTGATCAGAGACACGGGTCCCTGACGTCTCGTACTTATAAAGTCGTTCCAGATTAGGCCGAATCGGAAATGAAAAATCTTCGGCCGAAACCTGTTTGCCGTCAGGGGTCAAGACCATCCATTCTGACTTTAAGACTTTTTCAGCCTTAAGGGCATCAGACTCTTCACCACCATCGGCAGACGCTTTTCCACGCGTGGCCGAAGTGATCGTTTTGGCCAACTCTGACAAGGGATGCCCTTTGCAGGAGATGTCAAAGGACTTGTAATAGCCAAAGGGCGCTCTCAACATCTTGTAACGGTCGAGGCTCTGAAGCTCCCGGCAGATTTCGTCCAACAGCCGAACAGCCACGCGCGGGGAAGAGAGCGTACTTGACAGGTGGGCATAGGGATAAACGACTATCTGATCCGTGCCCACCTGATCGGCAAGCGATGAGACCTCTTCGATCACCTGACTGACCACAGATTCAACATTGGCGTCATCTCCTTTTTCGGCTGCCACAAAGACCACAAGGGACTCAGAAACTTCACCCTCAGAGCCGGCCTTTTCAAGTTCGCTTGGCATGGCTACCGCGGTTTCGCCTGTGACGCGAAATGAAAATCTGTCCGCATGAATCAAGAGAATACGCATGTGAATAACCCCATAAAAGAACCAAAGGCATCTGAAGTATCATCTATCCAGATGCCTTCTATAATTCCCGGTATTTTTACATCATGATCAAAACCGATGTTGCCCAGCTCTCTGTCCACTCCTCATTGGAGTAGGCACGGAGAGATTTGAACTCTCGACTTCTACCGTGTCAGGGTAGCGCTCTCCCCCTGAGCTACGTGCCTGTGCATTTTTTGCTATCAAGTATTGCGGATAGTGTCAAGACAAATAGGGGTATTCACCGGGACGAATGGGGTTATGGGGATCGCTATCACGGTTCCTCCTGGAGAATATTTAAGCCTCTGTAAATATATTGAAATCCAGAGACCATGGTCACGCCGGCGGTAAACCAGAATAGCGGGGATTGAATATGAAAGTGAGCTATTTCAGGGGCATGATGCCTCACCAGAACAAAAAGCACACAGGCCAACTGTGCTACCGTGGTGATCTTGCTGAGGATTGATGGTTTGGGCACAAACGTGCGACCGGTTATGGTAAGAAGAGCTATCCCGGACAGGATGATGACATCGCGTGTGATAACAAGGACAGACAGCCAACTCGGAATCTGTTCCTGAATCGCCAAGGTTACAAACGCGGTTACCAACAACAGCTTGTCGGCAGCCGGGTCCAGGAATGCCCCCAGAGTAGTCTTCTGACGAAAAACCCGGGCTATAAACCCATCCACACCATCACTAAGCGCAGCAATTGCAAAAACCAACAAGGCGAAATCAAAGAGGTGTTTGATCAGGAAAATCGCAAAAAGAGGGGTCAACAGTATACGCAGAAGAGTCAGCGTATTCGGAATGTTTATGGGAATGGGGCGCCTCACAATTATTGCACCTTAATGTCTAAGCTAAATTAAGGTTGCATTTGGTCCCGCATCTGGTTCCATCGGACCCAGTCATCTGCGTCCACTTTGGGATCAAAACGGAAGGGTTTTGACACCGTACCATCCGGATGGACAACGACCTGCTGCATGGCTCGAACAAT
>JAQYVR010000222.1 GCA_030145395.1 Desulfobacteria bacterium | reverse complement strand
TACACATCCCTCACCACGGCAGTTGGGTTCGCCTCTCTTGCACTGGCCCCGATCCCTCCGGTGCAGGTGTTCGGGCTCTTCGTGGCATTCGGAGTCCTGTTGGCTTGGATCCTGTCGATAACCTTCATTCCGGCCTATGTGATGTTCATCAAGAAAGAGTCTTTGGAAAAATACGGGGCGGTTCACACTGGGACAAAAAAGGCTAAGGGAACCCTTCTTGGCCGTCTCCTTGGCGGCACCGGCCGCATGACGTACAAATATGCCAAGCCCATGACGGTGGTCACGATCATCATAACCCTTGTGGCGGTCTTCGGCATCAGCAGGATAAGTATCAATGACAATCCCATAAAGTGGTTTTCCCCCTCCCACCCCATACGAGTTGCCGATCGCGTGTTGAACGAACATTTTGGGGGTACATATATGGGGTATCTGGCCCTGGAGTCCAAACCGACCGATCAGGGTCCGGACCAGTATGCGAAAGCCGCATCAAAACGCATGTCAGCCCGCGCTGCCGTGCTGAAGGAAACCATAGCTTCGGCCCCCACGGTATTTGAGGCCCTCCAGGAGAAAACAATCCGCGCCGGCAAGGAAGCAAAGTCAAATAAAGACATGATAGATCAGCTTGAATCTTTTGTCGTGTCACAACAGTTTTCAGCGCCAGAAGATCAGATGGAGGCCTGGGACGAAGCATTCTTGTTCCTTGACCAGGAACGCCAAAGGGGTGAGGTATTCAAGCAGCCTGAGGTTCTCTCTTATATAGAGGGCCTGCAGAGACATTTGCTCACCACCGGAGTCGTCGGAAAATCGAACTCTCTCACGGATATTGTCAAGACAGTATACCGAGAACTTGTCTCGGGTGAGCAGAAAGACTTCAAAATCCCCGATTCGGTCAATGCCGTAGCCCAGAGTCTCATCACCTACCAGAACAGCCATCGGCCCCAGGACCTGTGGCATTTCGTGACCCCGGATTATACGAAGTCTGTCATATGGACCCAGCTAAAGAGCGGCGATAACAAGAATATGTCCAAGGTCATCAAAGACGTTGATCACTATTTTGCATCAAATCCGCCACCGCATTCTATTACCCACAAGTGGTTCGGCCTGACCTACATCAATGTAGTATGGCAGCAAAAGATGGTTGCCGGAATGTTTCGGGCCTTTATGGGAAGTTTTCTTTTTGTCTTTGTGATGATGTCACTCCTCTACCGATCGTCGCTTTGGGGCATGCTGTGTATGATCCCGTTGACCGTTACCATAGTATTTATATACGGGGCCATTGGCTTGATCGGTAAGGACTATGACATGCCTGTGGCGGTACTTTCGTCACTGAGTCTGGGCCTGGCTGTTGACTATGCCATCCACTTTCTGTCGCGTAGCCGAAGGATTTATGAAGACCGTGGCTCGTGGACCGATACCATTGCACCCGCGTTCGGAGAACCGGCACGGGCTATTACCAGAAACGTGTTCGTGGTTGGAATGGGCTTTCTTCCCCTGCTGCTGGCCCCGCTTGTCCCCTACCAGACGGTTGGAATATTTGTGGCATCCATACTGTGTGCCGCAGGGGCGGCAACGTTGCTCATAATGCCGTCCATAATGACCATACTGGAAAAATGGCTCTTTCCCGAGGTCGAGGCCCGGGCCTTTGCCTGTAAATGTATAACATGCACGGTAACCGGTGCTGCCACCGTAGCCCTCGTGGCCCTTAATCTCTATCAATTCTTGAAGATTGGGTGGACAACCCTGACCTGGATCAGTCTAGGAGCGATTGCTCTTTTAGCAACAATATGTTTCATGATGGGACGCGGCCAGAAATGCCGGATAAACACCACAGTGAAGAAAGGAGATGTGTCATGATGACTAAGGTAGCATGGTTGGGGTTCTTTTTTGCGGCGCTGACGCTGATTAATGGTGCCTCTGTTCAGGTGGCGGTAGCCAAGGACCTAACGGTGCAAGAAATCGTGGATAAGACCGAAAGAGTCTCTTACTATCAGGGAAAAGACGGCAGTGCCAAAGTCTCCATGCTCATAACTGATAGCCAGGGCCGCAAGCGGCAGCGTCAGTTCACCATCTTGCGTTGGGACCAGCCCCTACCAGGTAAAGAGGCAGATGACCACTACAGGGGGGACCAGAAGTATTACGTCTATTTCCACCGGCCCGCAGATGTAAACAAGATGGTATTTATGGTCTGGAAGCATGTGGACGGGGACGATGATCGATGGCTCTATCTGCCCGCTTTGGACCTGGTCAAGCGCATTGCGTCAAAGGAAAAGCGAACCAGCTTTGTCGGTTCTAACTTCCTTTACGAGGATGTATCAGGCCGCAATATCAATGCTGATACCCATGAACTCGTTGACACTACTGAAAACTATTACGTCGTGAAGAATACGCCAAAAGAGCCGGAAGCAGTAGCATTTGCTTATTTCACCATGTGGGTTCATCGCAGTACATTTCTTCCGGTTAAGATCGAGTATTACAATGACAGGGGAGAGAAATACCGGGAATACGAAGCCCTGAAGGTTGAAACCATACAGGGTCTTCCAACAGTAACTCAGGCCCGGATGAAGGATCTGCGTGTCGGGGGAGAAACCGTCCTGCAATACCGCAATGTTCAATACGATATTGGTTTGCCTGAAGAAATCTTTACGGAACGCTTTCTCAGGCGAGCCCCCACACAACACCTGAGATAGAAGGATCAACCTGTGGCGAGAACTGTGCTCCTGTGGTGTTTTGTGTTCTTAATTGTATGTCCGTGCCTTAGCTCGGCCGCCTTTGCCCGGGATGAACCGGCCTTGCCTGCGGGGTTGGGTGGCGGACCCTCCTCCGAGCATGATGAACCCACCCTGCCCGCTGGACTGGCCCCTGAAGTGAAAGCGGGAGCGGAACCGGCCTTGCCTCCTGGATTGACAATAGAATCGGAGGCTGAACAGGAACCGACTCTGCCTGAAGGTCTGAGCAAGGAAGTCACAGAACAAGCGGCACTGGAAGCGAAGGAGCCGATCCCTGGACGTCTTTTCGAATTTTCCGGGTTCTGGGATGCACGCGCAGGGCTCCGCACACAAGAAGACCCGCATGAAAAGGGGGCCTCGCTCGGAGAGACGCGCCTGCAGCTGCAAGCAGAGACGTACTCGGATAAAACTTCAGCAACATTGACCGTTGACCTATTGTATGATCCGGTACTAGATCGTCACTGTGTCCGGCTGGAAGAAGGCGACGGATTCGTCGATCTGCGAGAAGCGAACTTCGTAGTTACGCCAGCCGACTTTGCGGATGTGAAGGCGGGCCGACAAATCCTTACCTGGGGAACGGGTGACCTTATCTTTATTAACGACCTCTTTCCCAAGGATTGGAACGCCTTTTTTATCGGACGCGATGAGGAGTATCTGAAGGCGCCATCTGATGCCGCAAAAGTCTCCTTCTTCGCGGGAGTGGCCAACCTCAATATTGTATATTCTCCGCGTCTTGATGCTGACCGCTTTATCGACGGCAGGCGCATATCCTACTACCAGCCCGGCCTGGGCCGCTTGGCAGGCAGAGATGCTGTTATAGAGGCGGAAAAACCCGATGACTGGTTTGAGGATGATGAGGTTGCTTTACGCCTTTACCGGAATGTCAGAGGTTACGAGCTGGCTGCGTACGGATATCATGGATTCTGGAAGAGCCCGGCAGGAACGAACCCCTCTTCCGGAATGGCCACGTTCCCGGACCTCTGGGTCTACGGGGCCAGCATCCGAGGAAGTATCCTCGGGGGGATCGGACACGCCGAATTCGGGTACTACGATTCCGAAGATGATCGAAGCGGCGATGACCCCTTCATCCGCAACAGCGAGTTCCGCATCCTTGCAGGCTATGAACAAGAGGTGGCTAAAGAGCTCACCTTAGGGCTCCAATACTACCTCGAACACATAATCGACTATGATGACTACCGTCGCACCCTGCCTGTCAATATTCCGAAAGCCGATGAAGACCGGCACGTACTGACGGCACGTTTGACTAGGCTCCTCATGAACCAGAACCTGACGTTGTCATTGTTCGCTTTTTACTCGCCCTCAGATCACGATGCCTATCTGCGCCCCAAGATAAAATACAGAATTGACGACCACTGGTCTGCAGAGGCGGGGGGCAATATCTTTGTTGGTGAGAACGAGCACACCTTCTTTGGCCAGTTTGAGAAGAATACTAATCTGTATATTGGGGTGCGGTACAGTTTCTGATAAATAGAAACCATCACATAAGTAATGGAGGAAGATTATGAGTGAAATCAAGATCGAACGTAATCCGGATCAGGAGCGCCTGCAAGGGTTGGGCGTTTTGAACTGGCCGGTTTGGACCAAGGAGGTGTCGGAGTTCCCCTGGAGTTATGATGAGCAGGAGACCTGCTACTTTCTTGAGGGTGATGTGGTTGTAACGCCTGACGGAGGGGAACCCGTAAAAATGGGCAAGGGTGACCTTGTCACTTTCCCTGCCGGCATGTCATGTACCTGGCAAATAGGTGAAGATGTTAAGAAACACTATCAGTTTGGATAAGAGTAGTGGGAGATAAACGAGGCTCGAAAATGCATGTGGCTCTTCGAATTGGTTCAGGCATCCTGATTTTTTACCTCGCTTATTGCTGCTTCCTATTCTTGTTCCAGCGGCACATTCTCTTCCCTAGATACCAGATTGGAACGCCTTCTGAAACGGTAGTGAACATTCCAGGCATGGAAAAAATGTGGCTGCCCACAAATCACGGAAAGGTCGAGGCATGGTTTCTCCCTCCTGACCGTGATCGAGTGACCGGACCCGCTCCAGCAGTTATCTTTGCCCATGGCAACGCAGAGCTTATCGACTTCTGGCCTCAAGAACTCAGCAAGTTTACATCTCTTGGAATGGGACTGTTGCTTGTTGAATATCCTGGCTATGGGCGTTCGGAAGGGACTCCGTCGCAAGAAAGTATTACTGAGGCATTCCTGGCAGGCTATGACACGCTTATCTCCCGGAACGACGTGGACCCATCCCGAATCGTGCTGCTCGGGCGCTCCCTTGGCGGTGGAGCTGTATGCGTCCTTGCGGCCCGGCGCCCTTCTGCTGCGCTCATTCTTATGTCCGCATTTTCCAGCGTAAGAGCGTTCGCATCCAAGTTCCTTGCTCCCGGCTTTCTAATCAAAGACCCATTTGATAATCTTGCAAGCGTCAAATCCTATACCGGTCCTGTCTTAGTCATGCACGGAAGGCATGACACCCTTGTCCCGTACAAACATGGTGTTTCCCTTTATCGCGCAGCACAGCGGGGGGAGATGATCACGTACGATTGCGCCCACAATGATTTCCCCCCAAGTTGGCAAATATTCTGGCAAGACGTGGAGTCGTTTCTCCACAAAGCCGGAATCCTTGAGAATAAGACCGGAAACGAGGAACGGAAGAACACATAACGTCTATGAACAAGGAGGAACGATTATGGCTCTACTCAAAATGGTCCCGCCGGACGAAGCTGAAGGTAAACTCTTAGAACTTTACGATATGGCCGAGCAGTTCTTTGGTACTGTGCCCAATAATGTCAAAATGTTCGGGGTAAGCCCGGCTATGTTGGAGAATCAAGTGCAGTTTGCTATGTATGCCATGGAGCATCCAACGCTAAGCACACCGTTTTTTGCGATGATACGTTTACTCGTGTCACACGCAGCCGGGTCTCCTTATTGTGCCCACATGAATGCCGGCCTGTTAATGCAACAGGGCTTCACGTCGGAGCAGTTAGAAGCCGCCAAAGCTGAAGCCGGGCAAGCGCCGTTGGACGAGAAAGAGACGGCCTTGCTTCTCTTTGTGCTGAAAGCGGCCAACGCGCCTAAATCGACAGAGGCAAAAGATGTGGATGATTTGCGCGCCATGGGATGGACTGACAGAGATATTTTTGATGCTGTGGCGCACGGTGCACGGGCGGTTGCCACGAATATTGTTTTTGATGCTTTTAAGCTCGAAAATGACTAGAACCCATCTCAAGAATGGGTCTGAGTCTCCATGGCGGCGTTGCCGTGATGGCCGTCTTCTATAAGGAGATATGAGATGAAGTTTCCGCACCTCTTTGAACCGGGTAACATAGGCGAGTGCCGCCTCAAAAACAGAATCATCATGGCTCTTTTTCCCACGAAATACGCCACGGAAAGCAAAGTCAATCCGAGAATGATGGAATTTTATCGCGCCAGGGCAAGGGGCGGGGTCGGTTTGATTGTCTTGGACTGCGTCTGTCTCGACTATCCAAGGGCCTATAAGGGGACCAAGGAACTTCGTTTTGACCGTGACGAATACGCTCAGAGCATATCAGCCCTTCTGGGTGTGATTCATGCGGAGGGATCAAAGGCCTTTATGCAGCTTAATTATCCAAAGGAAAGGGTCTTTGACAAAGAGGTACCCGGTGCCAGGAAGAAAGGAGGTGTCTGGACACTTCCTCTGGCTAATGGGATGTCTGAGGAGGAAGCCGCAGAGATTTTGGAAATCATGGCCAATGGGGCCAAGAGCGCTAGAGCAATCGGTTACGACGGAGTAGAAATTCAGGCGAGCTACGGGGATCTGATTGCCCAGCTCCTCTCTCCGCTTCTTAATACGCGCAACGACCGGATGGGGGGATCCTTGGAAAATCGGACACGTTTCCTGACCCAACTCATCAATAAGGTGAAAGAATATGCCGGCCCGGATTTTCCTGTGATGGTCAAGCTGGTCTGCAACGAGTTTGTCCCTGGCGGACTCAACATAGAAGAAGCAAAACTCATAGCCAGGCTGGTGGAGGATGCAGGGGCTGACGCCATTGTGGCCAATGCCGGTAATAAATCGACAAAATCTGTGACCATTCCTTGCCACGAGAGCCCTCCGGGGCCGTTGGTGGATCTGGCCACTCAGATCAAGAGCTTAGTCAAAATACCTGTGGTCGCCATAGGCAAAATAAATGCGCCGAATATGGCTGACGACATCATCGGAGAGAACAGGGCTGATTTTGTGGCCATGGCGCGGGCCCTGGTGGCCGATCCTGATTTTCCACGAAAAGCCGAATCCGATATGGAGGACGATATCCGGGGGTGTGTCTACTGCTTGGAAGACTGTGCGGAAAAGGGATACCCGAAATTGGGGAGGTGCTGCACCGTTAATCCCTTTTGCGGTTTTGAGCATTGCTGGAAGGTTTCAGCTGCCCCGGAAACAAAGAAGGTGCTTGTGGTAGGGGGTGGGCCAGCCGGGATCCAGGCGGCCATAATATGCAGCCAGAAGGGGCACGAGGTGGAACTTTGGGAGCGGGAGGTTGAGCTCGGCGGCCAGGCCAAGCTGGCCAGCATGGCGCCCTTCAAGGAGGAAATGTCCGAGGCCCTGCGCTATCTGAAACATTCCCTTGCAAAAAGTCAGGTGAAGGTCAGTCTCGGGAGACAGGCCGAGGTTTCGGATATCATAGACTTTGACCCTGACGTTGTCATTGTTGCCACTGGTTCACGCCCGACCCTTCTGAACATCCCCGGTATCGACTCCGATACGGTGACGGATGTCCGGAGCTTGTACGAGAAGAATGTAACCGCCGGCCAGAAAATAGTCATCATCGGTGGAGGCGACACTGGTTGCGAGACAGCTGATTGGCTTGCTGCTCCCGGAAGAGAAATAACTGTAGTAGAAGTAATGTCTCAGGTTCTATGTCACATGAAGAAAATCCCCAGCCAACATCTACTTTCGAGACTTGCTGATAAAGGGGTCACCATCCTGACAGAAACTGAACCCACCTCTATTGATAAGGACAACCTGCATCTTAAAAGAAAAGACGGTCAGGAGGTTGTGCTGGAAGCAGATCAGGTGGTCTTCTCTATCTGCCCCGAGCCGGAAAACACTCTTTTGACGGCCCTGGAAGGAAAGGTTGAGCACGTAGTAGGTGTGGGCGATGCTGTCTGCCCGGGAAATCTGGGATCAGCCTTAAGGAGCGGCACCGAGGCAGCGCTGAGAATCTGACTTTGCTCCTCTGCTCCACGAGAACGTTGTGCACGGAGGACATATGGCCGTTTTCATAAACAGATTTGCTTTTGCTATGTATATGTTTAAGAGTTGGAATCAGGGGTTTCGGCAAGTTTTCGGGATTATTGAACTTATTGATTTTGTTTGACTTGTGATGTAGAGACAATAGAAGCAAAATAGGCCAAAAAATCAATGTATGTGACATTTTGTGAAGCTTCCCCGCCCTGAAGGGCGGGGGTTCTGCCTTGCGGCAGTGCTTCGCACCCCGGTAAGGAAAATACACATTTTCATATAGCTCCCCTTGACTCCGTCCTGAAGGACGGGGGTTCTGCCTTGCGGCAGCACTTCGTGCGCGGGGAGCGAGCCGGTCACACTTTTGAGGGTCTAACCTTCTCGGGTTAGGCCCTCTTCAACTTACATCTTGCGCGTGGAATGTGGTTGCCCAGGGAGCTACGATCTAATCGCTCGTTCGTGTGAGCTGGAGGGGGCTGAACAGCTGAACACTCCCTCTTCAGATTGCAGTAATTATCTTGAGAAAATGCCAGACTGTGAAACTACCCATAGTTTCTTGTAATCATGCATCTTGGGTCTACCTCTTCCGGTGAAGTGCTACTCTTGAAGATTGTATGCTCATATCAAAACGGTTCTAAATCCAGTCTTCTGCGTTCCTCATTCAATATCTCAAAGAAAAGAGGTGAATTTTCCGGGGTCATAACATTTGGATATCCTGGCAATTCTTTTCGTCTCTCCTCCCGGGTATGTACCTTCGGTAGTTCAACAACCCCGAAGGTGACCTTGGCTTTGCTATCCCTGTGGGGGCCAACTGTGATATTTATCTCTCCTTGCTTCCCAAAGTTGTCTGCCAAGAAAAAGCTCTCTCTAGTCGGCAAAGATACGCCCATTGGCGGACTTACTCTATTTTCAAAATTCCCATAGCCCGGCCAAAAAATAATAAACTCGGCATGGTGTTCTTTTGAGTTAGGTCCCACAAACGTAGTGTAGGAAGGTATATGGAACACCCCCTCGCTGTCCGTTATCGCCTCTTTAGTATGTATGATTGCCGAGTATCCACCAGCAGGGCCACTTAAGATCGAATGTTTTCTGTACGTCACTACTACTGCCGCCCCTTCAATAGGTTCTTTCGTTTCCGCGTCTATTATTTTGCCTCTGAACTCTGGCTTGTGATAAATAAGCCAGCCAGCAAAGCATGGGGAAGTAAACACCATTGTCAGAAGCGTGATGGAAGACAGTAATATGTGAACCTTTTTCATTGGCTATAAAAGACGGTTTGTTGAAAGTCTAAGAGGATATGGAACAACATTATAGTACCTGATGACTCTAACCGAGAGATAGGGGTTGCACCGCAGCATCAATACTCGGCCATTCGGTGGTTTCACTGAAAATATGTAACTGAAATCACAAGAAGTGTCAAACTTGAGGCCCTTTCACAGGGATGGGTCAAGATAGGTTCTGCAAATGGAAAGAGATTTGGAGACCCCGATTTGCTGGATACTATGGCATTATCTTGAATCGGGGCTGATTTGAGATAAATGACCCGCCCCCATAATATGTGCCACTTCTTAAGTTAGAGTTTGACAGTTTTCTTCTACCAAACATCGAGACCTATTTGAACATCATCTTCCATATGTGAGGAACCACATTCTTCACCAGTTTCTGCTTGAGCCGATTTTGTTTGAGTATAC
>JAQYVR010000123.1 GCA_030145395.1 Desulfobacteria bacterium | reverse complement strand
CTGACTCTCAATCCATTGTCCAAGACTAAGATTTCCGGCGAGATTATCTCTCTCACCCTGAAATACGACTCCTTGTCATCACTCGAATGATCTATTCTTGACCCGAACCTCAACCTCCTCGGATCGACCTTCTTGTCAAATCTTATTGGATCCTTGAAAGCATAAGGCAACTTCTCAATCTCTTTCTCAAAATCAACCTGTAACTCTTCTTGCTTGGTTACTTCGTAGGTTGCATCTTGAGAAATACTGCTTTTTGTTGATGTAAGCCGTTTCTCTATAATAGGCAAAAACTCCTCATTGATTTCATATCCAATGGAGTTCCTATTCAGGTCCATGGCGGCTAAAGACGTTGTCCCGCTGCCCAGAAACGGATCAAGTACTGTATCACCAACAAAACTAAACATCTTGATAAGCCGCCTTGGCAATTCTTCAGGAAACATAGCCAAGTGTTTATCCTGTTTCTCGCCGGGGAAATTCCAGTGTCCGGCAAAGTATTGATTCCACTCCTCCTGCGTCAGTTTTGATTGCTCTTTGATCTCCTTTTTGACTTTCGGTTGGCTTCCGTACTTCCTGAAAATCAGAATGAATTCATAATCGAGCTTCAGGATCCCGCTCCGTGGATACGGGTAGGAGCCCATAACTGTTGCCCCACCTGTCGTATGGCATGTTGTGACTTTCTGCCAGATAATAGCCCCCATGTAGTCAAATCCTGCAGTTTCACAAAACTTGATTATCTCTGTTCTTATGGGGATGACTTTATATCTACCGTAATAGACAGCGCGGGCAAATTGGTCGCCAACGTTAACACACAACCGGCAGCCTTCATGCAAAACCCTCTGACATTCACTCCACACCAGATTAAGGTTATTAATATACTCTTCATATGTGTCATTGAACCCTATCTGTTTCACGTTTCCGTAGTCCTTCAACTGCCAATACGGAGGGGAGGTAATGACAAGATGGACAGACTTATCCGGAACCTCTTGTATCCATCTCGAATCACCAATGATGATCTTGTGCAGTGTTTTCAATTTACTCGATCCCATAAAAACTTAGCTATAGACACGACACTAGCACCCATCTAAAAAATGTGAATCAGGGTTCAGGGCCCCGCCTTACGGCGGGACTTCGGATCTATTTATTAAGATAAAGGTTCTCAGCAAACGCAGGGCGACCCGCAACGCCGCCATGGGGACTCAGACGCATTTTTGAGATGGGTTCTAAGCAATCCGGTATCTCGGACGCTCTATCCTCTCCCCTTTGCAGCGAGGA
Source organism: Desulfobacteria bacterium (assembly GCA_030145395.1). GTDB lineage: Bacteria > Desulfobacterota > Desulfobacteria > Desulfobacterales. The sequence continues at coordinate 9,020 of JAQYVR010000123.1, read as the reverse complement.
CAACGGCCTGGCCTGGTAAACCGTTTTCTCTCGTCAAACACATAATCGCATGCAAGGCATTGGGATGGGATTATGATCAGTCTGTTGCCTTGTGATACAACGGAACGTGCGATGTGGGACAGATGATCGTAGACCTCTTTTTCTTGAATACTAAGCATCTGGGAGAGACCTCTGGCACTATACACTCCTTGAGACAACAACGTTATCATTTGCTGGCGAATGGTTTGCATCCCCATCTCCCCCCGATATGTTACGACGCCACCTCTCTACGATATCTCTGTGGTCAATCGGGCCTATCCCCTTATTTATAAAGAATTCATCAAGCTCGTACTGGTTGCCGCACCACCACCAATCTTTCAAGATCTTGCCGGCCTCCGACTTGAACATCCAATCATGACCCAGGGTCTGTGTCAGATGCTTCTCCATGGTAGCCTCAGCCATCCATGAAATCACATAGTCCAGGGCATAGAATTCAGGTACGAGGTCGAAGAGGTGGGTTTCAGGCCGGTAGGAGAAGCCAGTACATTCTTCTAAAAGCCGGGCATAAATCTCTCCATCTGCCATATCGTTCTTCTTGAACATTTCAAACTCAGCCAGGAACTTACCGACGTATCTCCTGAAAACAGACAGGTCCTTTAAAGCCTTGTAGAAAGATATTTCTTCTATCTCTTTGGATGAAAGACCCAGCTGTCTTTCAAGAAATAACGGAGAAAAGCACATGTTCTGGAGCAAGAATGAATAGGTTTCTGAAAGTGTGTTCGAGGTGAAGAAATCCTTTTCCCATGAAGAAAGATCCGGCGATGTGAAGGTATGACCCAAGGCATGGCCCATTTCATGAAACAGAGTTTCAAGGTCAATCCAGCCGCCTTGCGGATTCATGACGACGTGGATTTCATCCGGTATCCTCAAAGCAAAGCTCATGGCCTGAGCCCCTTTTTTGGGGGAATGATTTATGTCGAGAGCAAGGCCCGGGATCTTTTTCACGTCTATTTCCCACTGATCGAAAAAATCGAGATGGTTACTCAGAGGGATTTGATCTGGGAAAAGATGGTCAAATTCGCCCAGGCCGAGGAGGTAAATTGCATCAAATCGGTTCAGTTCACACAGGGGTACCCCCAGACTCTTCTTGGCCCAAGCCTCCATGGCTTCAAAGTATAACGTATCCGTCTCTCGCAACGTTTCTTGCAGCTCAGAAACACAGATCTCGTAATCGACCTGCTTCTTGTCATAACAATATTGCGCATAGTCTTCGTAGCCGAATTCATCTTTAAGGAGCTTGAGAAGGGATTCCCAAACTTCGATAGCAAATGGCATCAAGAATTTGCAGAGGCTGCTTGACTCCTTTTCAATCATTTTCCGCTTCTGCAAATTACTTCTCTTCTGGCACCACGAGAGAGTATCCTTGAAATAGATCTTCTCTCCATCAACGTGGGCGGCAGCTCCCCTCATCAAGGTGAACAGCTCATTTTCATAGGGTGAGATTTGGGACTGCAAATAATGGCCCAAAAGAGAGTGAAAAACCCTTTGCCTTTGTCTTGTCGATGTCCCGGAAGGACGCAGCTTCTTAATGACCCTCGGCTCCACGATGTCATAGAACCCATCATATGGGTCGTGATGTGGTGCCTCGGTCCCCTTCCAGAAGTTCAGGGCCCTGGAGGTCAAACGATAGTTCAAGTCTAGAAGGGTCTTCTCGATTTCTTTTGTACTAGCAAAATCTTTCAAAGAAGATCACTCCCTTTCTATCGCCCTGGAATTTCGTACAGAAAAGATAAAGGGCCGGCAAAGAGCATCCCGCTAATCGTCCAGAGAATCATGGCAGAGATAACAACAACAGACGTCGCCTTACCCCCGCTTAAGTCATAAACTTCCTGGGCCGCCACAATTGCCACAACAACACTCCAGACGGTCACAACTATGCCGGTAAATGGCAGAATAATCATCCAATCGATAATACCGCTAAGGCCTACAATCCGAACAAAGCCCAAGAATTCTTGCTTGCCCTTTGAATAACCACAGAGAAGATGGACAAAGCCTCCAAAAAGAAAAAGTACGAGAATGGAGAAAAGAGCTCCCACTAAAACGCCGGCAAGACGCTGGCCCGGAATAAATGCCAGTGCCCCACCTATGGCTGTCACAGCGATACCAAATCTTATGGCACTGGGGTCGGCAGCCACTTCTGCCATTGTCAGTTTGTTAAGCTTTACAATTTCAATGGCCTTCTTGAAATAATCGAGTGTGCCGGCAGGTTCAAACGGGCCGGTATTCTGGTTTTGCATGCTATCGCCTGTTATTGAGTAATGCCTATCGACCCAAATCCACCGTCTAATTTGCGCATTGATAATGATATCAGGCGGTTTCGTGACACTCCTGGTCACCAACAAGGTATTAGATGCAAAGCGCCGAGGAGCGACGACTGAGGCGTATGAGCAATACTCCGCAAGGAGGAGCGATCGAAGGCAACGCCGCAGATGATGCCTTGATGGTGGATCAGGGTCGATTTCTCTCATTGAGGGTTTACGTGTCGGTGTGGTATTATCATATGGTGAAAAGTTTTCATAGCGGCAAGTAGCTTACGGTTCTGAACAGGAAAAACCAAGAAGAGTGCAAAACCCTCTGTTTAAAAAGCTGTCCATCCTTTATGTCCAGATGGAAGAGGAGTACGACCACGTGGCCGGGAAGATCGGCCTCTCCTGCCACGGATGTCCTGACAACTGCTGCAACAGTTATTTCCAGCACCATACCCACATAGAATGGGCATATCTTTGGAAGGGGATGGAATCCCATTCTGATGAAAAGCAGAGGGAGCTTCTAGATAAAGCCGGAGAGTACATCACGAAGAGTCAAGCCCTCTTGGCTCAGGGCCTTAGGCCCCGCATTATGTGTCCCCTGAACGATAACGGCCTTTGCCAGCTTTACGAACATAGGCTCATGATATGCCGTATGCACGGTGTCCCTAACAGTTTTGTTAGGCCGGATGGTAAAAGGATCAGCTTCCCAGGCTGTTTCAGGTGCCAGGAGCTTGGCTCGGATTTGGAAGAGGTTCCTGTTCTGGAGCGAACCAGGTTTTACCAGGAGCTGGCCTCCCTGGAGATCGCCTTTGCGGGATCGAAGAGCAAGGGTCTGTCCAAGGTGAATTTGACCATAGCCGAAATGCTGGTCAATGGACCCCCTAGTGTTGCGTCTCAGAAATAACTTTCATAATCTCCAAGATCGTACGGGACTCGCAGAGTCGACATTATAAATCCGCTTCTGTTCAAGGCGTCAGCCGCAAATTCGAATATCGAAGCTCGACACGAAGTGAAGCCTGAGCGCCAAACAAATTCGAATATCTAATGACCAAAATCTAACACCAGTTTAGAACATTGGGAAATTCGAATTTTGATATTGTTTAGAATTTCGAGTTTCGTGCTTCGAGTTTCACATCTTAGTGACTCAACGCCGATGTCATGTTTGCTTTGATTTTTGTAAATCGCTTCTGAGATACGACACTAGAATATAGTGGCTGTTGCCTGTCTTCAAGATATGGTTCGAGGTGAAGCCTCCCCGTAAGACCGGATCACTTCAATCACCATACCTCGCTTGACGGATAAAGCCGATTCCTATATAGCGATTGCCTAATGGTGGAATTGTATCACTGCTATGTCATTTTCCGATAAAGAGGAGATTCGGGTCATGCGGAAGATAGTTGCGGTTATGTTGTGTACTTTTGGTCTTTTGGGAATTCTGTTCGGAACGGTCTTTGCGGATGAGACAATTTGTCACTACGTGAATGGGGTTGAAGGGATAAAGGCTGCAACCTTACCGCCCCCAGGTCTTTACTATCGTTTATATAATGTCTTCTATAACGCTGACGAACTTATGGATCCTGACGGCGACGAAATAGATATGGATTTCGAAGTGAGTGTTTACGCCATGGTCAACAGGTTCGTTTGGATAACTAACAAGAAGGTTTTGGGTGCTGATTTCGGTGCTGATTTCGTAATACCACTTATTTATACGGACATTGAAATTAAGGGAACTCCTGTCGATGATGACCAGTTCGGTTTGGGTGACATCTTTATTGAACCCGTTGTGTTGTCCTGGCACGGTCCCCGTTATGATGCATCATTCGGTCTGGGTGCCTACGTTCCAACGGGTGAATACGATAAAGACAAACCTGCTTCGCCGGGCAGAGACATGTGGACCGGCATGCTCACTCTGGGAGGAACTTACTATTTTGACGTCGCCAAGACTTGGTCAGCATCGATTCTCGGCCGATATGAAACTCACGGTGAGCAAGATGAAACTAATGTAACACTCGGTGATGATTTTCATTTCGAGTGGGGAATAGGTAAGACATTGGCAAAGGTATGGGATGTAGGAGTGACGGGCTACTGCCATTGGCAGGTAACCGATGACAGTGATCCAGGTTTGTGGGACAAAAGTGACCATGACAGAGTCTATGCGGTCGGCCCGGAGGTCAGCGTCTTCCTTCCTCCTGCCAAGCTTTTTGCTTCGCTCAGGAGTCAGTGGGAATTTGAGGCTCAAGCCCGCAGTCAAGGTAATGTGACAAGTTTGACTTTGACAAAGATTTTTTGAACTAGTCGATAATCTCTTCAGCCGGTCAACAGCGGCTTGAACTATTCTGTGAAGAGTAACAATATCCGTCTAACCCTTTCCTGAAGCCTATTGCAGGTCTTGCAGCCTCCCCGGCCCATCTATTTTCGTTGAACTTCGCTGTATTAGGGATAATCCTTTCTCGTTTTCGCGTACACCCCTCTGTAGGCTATTGATCATCTATCAAACGATCGGCGAGAAACCTGAGACATGCATTTTTTCCTTGACAACTTACATATAAAATGATAACAAGTTTATTCAAAATGTATGTAACTGATGTTTAATTATATTTAACTCACCTAAGATTGAGGATTACACATGAAAGATTACATTGTTTGTGAAGAAAGAGCGAACCACTCCCGTATTCATATAAAGATATGTCAGAATAGATGTGAAAATAGTGCCACTTGCCAAGCCTTTCGCGAGTATATAAATGCCCATCCTGCAGACGAGGTTGCCAAGCGTTCTGAGGCTGTGTCATGGCCAAGGGAAAAACTGATTTTCCCAACACCAGCATAAGTATTTGCCAAACCCCTCCACACGTTTTCCGCTATTTTAATCCTTGACTAACTTGTAGAAAATCTTTACATTAAATTGTTTTAAAGATTGAAAATTCCCCACAACTTGCTGCAGGGAATTTTCGACCGTAAGGAAGTGTGCTATTCTTAGATTCGCTCGCTAACCCCGCAGCCCGCGAAGCACTGCCGTCAGGCAGAACCTGTGGGGAATGCGCTCGCTGTTGCGGTTCAATCTTCCAGGCAAGATCTACGTGGGATTCTTGTGTTTGACCTGACAAGTTGTAGCAACTTCCAGGAAACATCGCCTGCCTGCCAGGTCCCTTCACCAATACATCTCTAAGAACGCAAAGGAGCAAATACAATTCGCGATGAACGAATCAGATAGACACGTCGAGGTCAAGATTGAAGACGAAATGAAGCGGTCCTATCTTGACTATGCCATGAGCGTCATCATCGGCCGCGCCCTGCCCGACGTTCGCGATGGTTTGAAGCCGGTTCATCGCCGGATTCTATTTGCCATGCGTGAGCTTAAAAACGACTGGAACAAACCGAACAAGAAATCAGCTCGAATTGTGGGGGATGTGATCGGTAAATACCACCCCCATGGCGATACTGCGGTTTACGATACCATCGTGCGCATGGCTCAGGACTTTTCCTTGCGTTATCCGTTGGTTAACGGCCAGGGGAATTTCGGCTCTGTGGACGGCGATGCGGCTGCTGCCATGCGGTACACCGAGGTCAGACTAACTCGTCTGGCCCATGAGATGCTGGAAGACCTTGACAAGGAGACCGTCGACTTTGCGCCTAACTATGACGAGACTCTGACAGAACCTTGTGTTCTTCCTGCAAAGCTCCCGAATCTCTTGATAAACGGTTCTTCCGGTATCGCGGTCGGCATGGCAACCAACATTCCCCCGCACAATCTCACCGAGATCATCGACGCAACCGTGGCACTCATTGACAATGCGGACATCTCCACTGAAGAGCTCATGACCTCCTTACCTGGACCTGATTTTCCCACCTCAGGCATCATTCACGGTCGCCAGGGCATTAAAGATGCCTACAAGACAGGACGGGGTATCATCAAGCTCAGAGCCCGGGTCATGATCGAAAAGGACCGTAGAACCGGGCGGGAGAGTATAATCGTCAATGAAATTCCATATCAGGTGAACAAGGCTAGACTGATTGAAAAGATCTCGGAGCTGATCCGGGAAAAGCGGATCGAGGGGATTAAGTATGTCCGTGACGAATCAGACCGAGAGGGGATGCGGATCGTCATTGCCCTCAAGAAGGACGAGATCTCAGGCGTAATAATTAACCAGCTCCACGCCTATACTCAAATGGAATCCACGTTCGGTATTATCCTCCTCGCCATTGTCGACAAGCAACCTCAGCTGCTTCCCTTAAAAGAGCTCCTTGGCCACTTTGTTGAACACCGAAAAGAGGTCATTGAACGCCGCACCCGCTATGACTTGGCAAAGGCAGAAGCCCGCGCCCATATTCTGGAAGGGCTCAAGATGGCCCTGGATCATATTGACGCTGTGGTTGATATGATTCGCTCATCAAAAACGCCGGCTGAGGCTAAGGAACGACTCATCGCGCGGCTTGAACTGACCGAAATCCAGGCCCAGGCCATTCTGGACATGCGACTTCAAAGATTGACCGGCCTGGAGCGAGACAAGATCCAAGAAGAATACAAGGAAACCATCCAGGCAATTGCCCGGTATCGTGAAATACTGGCCAGTGAGCGCTTGGTATTGAACATTATCAAGGAAGAGCTCGCTGACCTCAAAGAGCGATATGGGGACGAACGCCGCACCGAGATCGTGGAGAGAGCTGATGATATCAGCATAGAAGATATGATTGTTGAAGAGGACATGGTGGTCACTGTTTCACATGCCGGCTACATCAAGCGAAATGCCATAACCCTGTACAACAGCCAGCGACGCGGGGGAAAAGGGAAAACAGGCATGGGGACCAAAGAAGAAGACTTCGTGGACCGCCTATTCGTTGCCTCCACCCATGACACATTCCTCTTCTTTACCAGTCTGGGCCGTGTTTACTGGCGTAAAGTCCACGAACTGCCACAGGCCGGTCGGCTGGCTCGGGGCAAAGCAATCGTTAATCTCCTTGCCCTTGAAGATGGAGAAAAACTCGCCACTGTTCTTCCTATACGCTCCTTTGAGCCGGGCTACTCAGTGATCCTGGCCACCAAAGGCGGCACGGTGAAAAAGACAGACATTATGGCATACAGCCGCCCCAGGTTGGGGGGCATCATTGCCTTGAATCTTGTCCCGGGCGACGAACTCATCGCCGCCCGCCTGACAGACGGCACACAAAATGCTTTCCTCGGATCCAGGTATGGAAAGTCCATCCGGTTTCACGAGTCGAAAGTACGGCTTATGGGCAGGGTTAGCCAGGGGGTTCGCGGTATGCGCCTTGCCGAAGGCGACTATATCGTTGGAATGGAAGTTCTCACCGACGGGAAGACCCTGATGACGGTAACCGAAAATGGTTATGGCAAACGAACTTCTATTGACGAGTACCCAATACGAAATCGTGGCGGCATGGGAGTAATCACCATCAAGACCACAGAACGAAACGGCATGGTAGTCGCCATCCTTCTTGTGACGGATGAGGACGACCTAATGCTTATGACCGATCGCGGCAAGATCATTCGGATGCCCGTAAAAGACATCTCTGTCATAGGACGAAACACGCAAGGGGTCAGATTGATCGGCATGAATCCGGGAGAACGGGTTGTCAGTGCCGCCCGGCTGGCAGAAAAGGATATTTGAGGAACTCAGACATGAAGATAGGTGTCATCGGAGCTGGTGCATGGGGAACAGCGCTGGCCAATCTTCTGGCCCATAAAGGGTTTGATGTCGACTTGTGGGCATTTGAACAGGAAGTGTGCACAGACATACTTGAAGGCCGAGAAAACAAGATATTTCTCCCCGGGATCACCCTCTCCCCGAACATCCACCCGTCAAGTGATCTTGATCAGGTGACTGCAAACAAAGACATGTTGCTCCTTGTGGTCCCTTCACATGTATTCCGTTCCGTGGCCGTCAAATTGGTCCATCATCCTACAGAAGAGACCATAATCGTCACTGCTTCAAAAGGGATCGAAAACAAGACCCATCTCACCATGGCAGGTATCCTTGAGCAGCTTCTTCCACCAAAGCTCAAAACTCGGATTGCCGCCCTGTCCGGCCCGAGCTTTGCCAAGGAAGTGGCCAAGAAGATCCCAACGCTTGTTACTGTGGCGGCCTTTGACCATGAGGTAGGCAAGGCTGTGCAGAGCACTTTTGCCACCCCTTACTTCAGGGTCTACACAAGCCGTGACGTGGTCGGTGTAGAAGTGGGCGGCGCCTTAAAGAATGTGATGGCCATTGCAGCAGGCATATCAGATGGTCTGGGTCTCGGCTATAATACGAGGGCAGCGATGATCACCAGAGGGTTAACCGAGATTCAGCGTCTGGGTACCAGGCTCGGCGCCGACCCAAAGACCTTCATGGGACTAGCAGGAATGGGTGATCTGGTCCTCACCTGCACCGGAGACTTGAGTCGGAACTGGACCCTGGGTCACAAGATCGGACAAGGTATGAAGCTTGAAGCTATCTTGTCAGATATGGTCACGGTAGCCGAGGGTGTCAAGACGACAAAATCGGTTTACAATATGTCCCGAAAGCTGGGCGTTGAGATGCCCATTGCAGAACAGGTTTATCGCGTGTTGTACGAGGACCTTGACCCTAAGGAGGCGCTTCAAATCCTTATGGGCAGGGACCTGAGACATGAGATAGATGACGAGTAATCCAAATTAGGATTGCGGAACGAATGTTTCACCGCAGAGACGCAGAGGACGCGGAGAAGAAATCCTTTTCCCTTTCTGGTGAGAGGCCA
>JAQYVR010000115.1 GCA_030145395.1 Desulfobacteria bacterium | reverse complement strand
GAGGCGCTTCCTGCTAAGACGCTTATAGATTACGCGAAGACCACCAGGGCAGAGGTTGCTAAGTTTGCAGAAAACGAAGGCTTTGCGCCTTTCGCAGGAATCGAACTCAACCAGGATGCGTGGTTAGACCACTTGCGATCTATGCCAAAAGACGAATGGCCATCATGGGCCACGATCAGCAAAGTGACTGTCGTTCCTTTCTATGACCGGACAGGCCTGATCTACGAGACGCTGGGGACCCTGAATGATGCCATCGCACAGGAGATCCTGGTCACCATCATCGTCATTCTAATTATGGTCATGCATTTGCGTAGCAGCGCGCTGATCAGCGGGATGCTTCCGCTTGCTGTCTTGTTGGCCTTCATCGGCATGAAATTCTTCGGGGTGCAGGCCAATATTGTGGCATTATCAGGCATTGCCATCGCCATTGGCACAATCGTGGACATGGGCATTGTTGTGAGCGAGAACATTCTCCGCCATCTGGACCGGGCCTCACCGGACGAGTCACGACTAGAAGTCGTACATCGCGCAGCCAGTGAGGTGGGCGGCGCTGTTCTAACAGCCGTGTTGACCACGGTTGTCAGTTTTCTTCCGGTATTCACCATGATCGGTGCCGAAGGCAAGCTTTTCAGGCCTCTCGCTTACACCAAAACGTTTGCCCTGATTGCCGCCATCGTGATCGCGCTCACCGTGCTGCCCCCAGCGGCCTACATTCTGTTTTGCGGGAAAATATCCGGTAAGAAGTTGCGCTCGGCCCTAAACGTATTGCTTATCATAGCCGGTATTGTTGTTGGATTCATTGTCGCCTGGTGGGCCGGCTTGTTGCTCGTGTTCTTCGGGACGTATTATCTTTTTCGAGAAAGAATCCCCGAGCGCCTCACGCGATCTGAGGCTTGGATTGCCGTCGCAATTGCTGTGCTTGTCGTGGGGGTCCTGTTGACCAGATATTGGGAGCCCCTGGGTCCTGAACGCGGCTTCTTACGAAACCTCGTCTTTGTTGCCGTGGTGATCGGCATGGTTCTGGGCGTATTCAAGCTATTTCAACGTGTTTATTCCCAACTCCTGCGATGGTGTCTGACGCACAAGGCTGTGTTTCTCTCTCTCCCTCTCTCTCTCCTACTTCTCGGGGGAACCATCTGGCTGGGATTTGACGGGCTCTTTGGATGGCTTCCCGGGCCCGTAAGCAAGACCCGACCCATTCAGTATCTGGCTCACAAATTCCCGGGACTGGGCAAAGAGTTTATGCCTCCATTGGACGAAGGCTCGTTCTTGTGGATGCCCACAACTATGACCCATGCATCCATCGGTGAAGCTCTGGACATCCTGAAGAAACAGGACATGGCGTTCCAGTCTATTCCTGAGATTGAATCGGTGGTGGGCAAACTTGGCAGGGCCGAAACCCCCTTGGATCCCGCTCCCATCTCCATGATCGAGACCGTGATAAACTACAGGCCCGAGTATAAGACCGACAAGGCTGGGCGGAGGATGAGGTTTCGCTATGATGAAGAAATGGGCGAGTTCGTTCGGGACGAGAACGGGGAGCTGATTCCTGATTCTTCAGGACGCCCTTACCGCTACTGGCGTGATCATATAAAGGGGCCGGACGACATCTGGAAGGAAATCACGAAAGCGGCCAAGATTCCGGGTACCACGTCGGCACCCAGATTGCAGCCGATAGCCGCCAGGATCGTCATGCTCCAGAGTGGCATGCGGGCCCCCATGGGGGTCAAGGTCAAAGGACCATCACTGGAGCTTATTGAGAGCGTCGGACTGCAAATAGAACGATTTCTAAAAGAGGTGCCGAGCGTGGAAGCGTCGGCCGTGGTGGCTGACCGAATTGTCGGCAAGCCTTATTTGGAGATCGTGCCGGATCGGACCGCACTTGCGCGCTATGGCGTTCCTATGCGTAAGTTCCAGGACGTTGTGGAAGTTGCCATTGGTGGGCGAAAGATAACCACAACCGTAGAAGGCCGGGAACGCTTCGCTGTGAGGGTGCGCTATCAAAGGGAGCTGCGGGACAGCATTGAGGCCTTGGACAAGATCCTGGTGCCAGGTGCGGGGGGCACCCAGATTCCGATTATGGAACTTGGCGAGATCCGGTATGTCCGTGGCCCCCAGGTTATCAAAAGCGAAGACACCTTTCTGGTCGGCTATGTCGTATTCGATATGAAGTCAGGGCATGCCGAGGTCGACGTTGTCGAGCAATGCCAGGCGTATCTCCAGGAAAAGATCGATAGCGGTGAATTCGCGCTTCCTCCCGGGGTGAGCTATGTGTTTGCCGGTAGCTATGAAAATCAACTTCGCGCTGCAAAAACGCTCTCGATTATTCTTCCTCTATCCCTGTTCGTGATCTTCATGATCATTTACTTCCAGTTCCGATCCGTGTCGACCACGCTGCTCGTGTTCTCAGGAATTTTTGTGGCCTGGTGTGGGGGGTTCCTTCTCATCTGGTTGTACGGCCAGCCATGGTTCTTGAGTTTTAGCGTCTTTGGCGTTTCGATGCGAGCGCTTTTTCAGATCCACACCATTAACATGAGTGTGGCTGTATGGGTAGGATTCCTGGCCCTGTTCGGCATAGCCACCGATAACGGTGTGATTCAATCAACGTATCTCAGCCAGGTCTTCCGTGAAAGGAAGCCGCAGTCGATCAAGGACGTTCGAGAGGCAACAATTGTGGCGGCTCAACGCAGGGTGAGGCCCTGCCTGATGACATCGGCAACGACGATCCTGGCGTTGATTCCGGTTCTGACCTCGGTGGGACGTGGGAGCGATGTCATGGTCCCTATGGCTATTCCGTCTTTCGGCGGGATGCTTGTCGTAGTGATCAGCATCTTCGTCGTACCTGTGCTGTATTGTGCCATTGAAGAGTTCAAACTAAAGTACAGAACATCAGGAGAAGCATAAAGAATCAAGGTTTTGGTCCTTAAAAGAAAGATTGGGGTACACATGGCAGTGTTACCAAAATAGACCCCAGCGTTGCATAAACAACATGGCATAGAACGCCAAGCCTAATGTAATATCAAGCAGTTGTGAACTGTATTCTCGGTGAATCACGAATTAACCGGGAGTGACATCCAGAAAGAGAGAAAGATGGCCACGTTGTTTACCCGTTGGGAAAACCGATGATACCGCATCTCCTTCGTTGTTGAGGGTTCGCGGTAAATGACTACAGCGTCACCCTCAACGCCTTGGATCTGGGGCATCCTCGGCTTTTGCAACGTTAGGGTAGATTGGAGGAGACGATGAAAACAACAAAGGTGATAGGTATATTCTTACTTGTTGTCAGTTTAACAGCCTCTTCTCTTCTTCATGCAGGGACGGAAGAGTTTGACAAGACAATGCATCCCATCCTGATAGAATATTTGAAGATCCAGGAGGTTCTTGCTGCAGACAAGACAGATGGTGTAAAAGGGGCGGCAGAACAGATTGCAGCACTTGCAGACAAAGTGGATCCGAAGAAAGTTACAGGCGAGCATGCGATGCACTACAAGGCTCTGCCGATGAAGATCAAAAAAGCTGCGCAGGAACTTGCCCAAGAAAAAGAGATCGCAGCAATGAGAGATACCTTCAAATCCCTCTCAAGACCGATGGCAATGTGGGGGACCATGTCAAAACCCCAAGGTATTAGTGTGGTATACTGCCCAATGGCAAAGGGGTCATGGCTTCAGAAGGGCAAAGAGATCAGAAACCCCTATTACGGCGATGAAATGCTCCGCTGCGGCGAAATCGTGGGCGGTGAAGAATATGATCAAGGAGCCCATAAGGATCACACCAAGACTCATTAGATCATATGGAAATGCGCATGAGTGAAAAAGACGTCACATCTTCTTCTGGAGCGTTCAAAACGCCTGCATGGCGCTTGTGGACGCCCCGCCTGCTATCCGGCGCTGTGGGCATTGTTTTGTTGATAGCTGGTGTTCTGAAAGCCGTAGACATGGAGATGTTCGTCCGGGCGATGAGGGATTACGGTATCATATACGAGCGCGTTGTGCTCGTTGTGAGCGCCTGGGGGCTTATCGTCGCAGAATGTGGCTTGGGGGTCGGCTTGCTGGTTTCCTACCGTCCAAGGATCATTCTGCCGTTGACGGCATTGCTATTCTTGATCTTCGGAGGGGCCACGAGCTGGGCGTGGTTGACGGGAGCCACAGAGAATTGCGGTTGTTATGGTCCATGGCTCCAATTCACGCCGGGACAGGCACTGGTGGAGAATCTGATCTTGCTTGCTGCAACGGCCATTACCTGGGCAGGTTGCAGACATGCGCAAGCACAGCGGACCCGGACCAAGGCATGGGCTGTTATTATTGCGTGTCTAATCGGATTGGGCCTGCCTGCGGTCTTTGGCCTTCCAACATCAGGGATCAAGGAACTGCCGTCTGAGATGCCCGAGTTCGGTCCCATTCAGGTCCACGGTTTGGGGAATCTGGATTTGAACAAAGGGGAATATCTCATAGTGCTTATGGGCACGGCATGCTTCCACTGCCAGGAAGCCATACCGGAGCTCAACATTTTGTGCGACGCGCCCGATTTGCCTCCTGTTATTGCCCTTTGCACGAGCGAAGAGGCAGATTGCATAGAGTTTGTGGAGGAATTTCAACCGATTTTTCCGATCGGGCACATCAGCGAAGACCTCTTCTGGCGTTTGCTTGCCGACGGTGACATGCCTCGCATCATCCTTCTGCAGGACGGCCACGTAAAGAGATTTTGGGATCAGACGGTTCCCAACGAAGATGCTATCAAGGAGGAACTGTCTCTCTCGGAGTCCTATGGCGGTTCGGGAAAAAGCGCCACAATTCCATAGAAACACCGTATTTGATGAGCCGATCTTGACTTAAGTCAATGCACGGTCGGCAAACTTAGTATATTATGGCACCCGAAATTGAGATATTCGTGAAATCTCGCCAACACAAAAATTAAGTCCTAAGAAAGGAGAAACGCCATGTTTTGTTATCAGTGTGAACAGACAGCCAAGGGACAAGGGTGCACGAAGATTGGTGTGTGCGGTAAACAACCCGAAGTTGCCCAATTGCAGGACCTTTTGATTTATGCATTAAAGGGTTTGTCTCTCTATGCCGTTGAGGCACGGAAGGCAGGTATCATTGATCATGAGGTCAATGTATTCACGTGTGAAGCCGCCTTTTCAACACTAACCAATGTAGATTTTGATCCAGAGAGGTTCGTGCGACTTATCAGCCGCTGTGTGGAGCTCAGGGAGAACCTGAAGGAGAAGGTTAAGGCAGGAGGCGGCAATATCGATTTTCCTGATAGCCCTGCCACATTCAGCCCCGAGGCGAGCTTGGAAGGGTTAGTTAAACAGGGCGAAACAGTGGGGCTAAAATCCGACCCGACCATTGATCCGAATATCCTCTCTCTCCAACACGTGCTGCTATTCGGCATAAAGGGAGTGTGTGCCTACGCTGACCACGCCCGGATATTGGGGCAAGAGGATGACAAGGTTTATGCCTTTGTCCATGAAGGCCTGGCTGCCACGCTCAATAAGGAATTAACACTTGACGACTGGGTCGGGCTGGTTCTGAAATGCGGAGAGATCAATCTCAGGGCAATGGAACTCCTCGATGCGGGCAATACAGGAACATACGGCCACCCTGTTCCTACCCAAGTGCCTCTGGGTGCCAAGAAGGGCAAGGCCATCCTGGTGTCAGGACACGATCTGAAGGATATGGAGGAGATCCTGAAGCAGAGCGAGGGGAAGGGTATTAATGTATATACACACGGTGAAATGTTACCGACCCACGGGTATCCGGAACTGAAGAAGTATTCCCATTTTTACGGCCATTTCGGAACGGCCTGGCAGAATCAAATACGGGAATTCGGCAAATTTCCGGGCGCTATTCTGATGACCACAAACTGCATCCAGAAGCCACAGGGATCATACAAGGATAACATATTTACGACAGGTCTTGTGGGATGGCCGGGTATTCCCCACATTACGGACAAAAACTTCGCCCCCGTCATCGAAAAGGCCCTGGAAATGCCCGGATTTACTGAGGATATCAATGGCCGTCAGGTAATGTGCGGTTTTGGCAGAAACGCGGTGATCAACGTAGCTGACAAGGTGATCGAGGCGGTCAAGGGCGGGGCCCTACGGCATTTCTTCCTGGTGGCCGGATGTGACGGCGCAAAACCGGGACGTAATTACTATACGGAATTCGTGGAAACGGTCCCCGAGGACTGTGTTGTTCTGACTCTGGCTTGTGGAAAGTTCCGCTTCTTTGACAAGGATTTGGGTGATATCGGCGGCATCCCGAGGCTTCTGGACATCGGCCAGTGCAACGATTCATACTCGGCGATCCAGATAGCGCTGGCGTTGAGTGAAGCCTTTGACTGCGGCGTGAATGATCTGCCCCTCTCGATAATCCTTTCGTGGTATGAGCAGAAGGCTGTGGCTATACTCTTAACTCTTCTGCACCTTGGGATTAAGGATATTCGGTTAGGGCCGAGCCTGCCTGCCTTCATCACTCCAGACGTATTGAATGTTCTGGTAAGTAATTTCAACATCATGCCTATCAGCACTCCGGAGGAGGACCTGAAGGCCATATTGGGATAGGATCACCTACAACACCCGTTTTGGAGAAGACGTCATGAAATGCCCGGGACAAGACAGCCGTTACTGGAAACCAGGGGCCATCTTTGAAGTCGAGTGCCCCAAATGCGGCCACGAAGTGGAGTTCTTTAAGGATGACACCACACGCCTGTGCAAAAAATGCGGCCATCGATTCGTGAACCCTGAGATGGATTTTGGCTGTGCTTCATATTGCCCGTACGCTGAGCAGTGTCTGGGGGATCTACCCCCGGAGCTGCTTGCCCAGAGAGATGACCTCTTGAAAGACCGGGTGGCCGTTGAGATGAAACTCTATTTT
>JAQYVR010000089.1 GCA_030145395.1 Desulfobacteria bacterium | reverse complement strand
TACACCAACAGTGATCCGGGCTCCCATAGCCGGGGCCCCCCAGCTCAACGTTATGCCCCGCAAGGCCCAGCTCTTAGTGGACATCCGCACCGTCCCGAGGCAGTCCCATCAGGCAATACGGGGCGGGTTGACTGTTCTTGCTGCTGATGTAGAAAATTGGGTGCGTAAGCATTACGAGGAATATGATCGCCTGATAAATGTGAGCCGTCCACACGGTCTTGAGGTGAACACGGAATTCCTAACCGATCGGCCCTGCACCCTGACCGATGCCAACGATCCTGTTGTACTGGCTGCGGATTGGGCAATACGACAAATTTCTGCCGGGGACCCCGTCTACGCTGGCGTTCCTGGCGCCACTGATGGGACATATCTATGGGCTCTCAAGGATATTCCCATTGTCACCATGGGGGCTGGTGACCGACAGGTTGCACACCAGGTGGATGAATGGGTTGATCTGGACCAGCTCATTGAAACGGTTAAAATTTATGGACTCGCGGCGTTGCACTATCTGTATCCTGGGGACATGCATAAGATGCTATGAGGCTGTCCGAGAATGGCTATTTTCCCTCCCGCTACCAGCGGGACGTCAGGCTCAAATTACAATCCTCGACATACTTCAATGTATTCCTGTGGTTATAATTTTCGCCTTCCTCGATCTTGGAAAAAATATCTCATTCTCAGACACCCTCCTAAGCGATCGATAAAACTCAGACACGTGTGATAAGCCGGGAGGTGATGAAAGGGCGAAAGGCGTTAGGAATAAGGCTTAAGGAAGAGACAAAAGGTCCTAGTATTGATGGAGAAGTTTTTAGAGATAGACAATCTTTCGGTTCAGTTCCATACTCCTGAGGGCGTAGCCCGGGCCGTAGACGAGGTCAGCTTTAACCTGGCTCGAGGCGAGACTCTGGGGCTTGTCGGAGAGTCTGGGTGCGGCAAAAGTGTAACCGCACTCAGTATTCTGGGGTTGATCCCTTCGCCGCCGGGGCGGATTAAATCGGACCGGATCCTGTTCGAGGGCAGAAATCTTCTCGATCTTGATGGTGAAGAGATTCGCCGTGTCAGGGGGCAGGAGATCTCCATGATCTTTCAGGAGCCTATGACCTCGCTCAACCCGGTCCTGCCCATCGGACGACAGGTGGCGGAGCCTTTGATGGTTCATAAAGGACTCAGTAAAAGCGAGGCATACCAGGAGGCGGCAGTATGGCTTGAGCAGGTTAAAATCCCGGCCGCCAGAGAGCGTCTGAATGATTACCCGCATCAGCTTTCGGGAGGCATGCGGCAACGGGTGATGATCGCCATGGCCATGGTGTGTCGGCCCAAACTGCTCATTGCAGATGAGCCCACCACCGCATTGGATGTGACCATTCAGGCCCAAATACTTTCACTGATGCTCGGACTCAAGGAAGAACTGGGCATGTCTGTGCTGCTTATTACCCACGACCTGGGGGTGGTTGCCCAAATGGCCAGTCGCGTTGTGGTGATGTATGCGGGCGAGGTGGTCGAAGAGGCCGGGGTGATGGACATCTTTGATGGCCCATTCCATCCTTACACCCAAGGGCTCCTCAAATCGATGCCGCGATTAAGTACCCGGCGCCATGCGCGGGCTCGCCGACTTAGCGAAATTAGAGGCACGGTTCCTTCCTTGATCCAGAGAATCCATGGATGCAAATTCTCAGACCGCTGCCCCCACGTCTTTCAAAAGTGCAGGAAAGAGCATCCCCAGCTTCTACCCATCGGTCCAGGTCAGTTTGCACGATGCTGGCTAAGAGAATACCCTGAACGGAGGAAACATGATGTCTGAAACGCCCCTGCTGGCGGTGCATGATCTTGAGAAGCGTTTCCCTTTGGGGGGCGGGTCGCTGTCCAAGCCTAGGGCCTGGGTTCGGGCTGTTGATGGCGTTTCTTTTTCTGTCAAAAGGGGGGAGAGCTTCGGGTTGGTGGGTGAGTCAGGATGTGGTAAAACGACCCTGGGTCAACTGATCGTCCGGCTGATTGATCCGACCGGGGGGCGGATTGAATTTGAGGGCCAGGACTATGCAAGCATGAATCGGGCTGAGATACGCTTGGTGCGCAAGCGAATGCAAATCATCTTCCAGGATCCTTACTCCAGCCTTGATCCTCGCATGAAAGTGGATTCCATAATCACCGAACCGCTCCGGGCCGTCCAGCGGATCTCCAAAACCAAACGACGGGATGCGGCTGCTGAACTTCTGGAGCGAGTCGGTCTCAGAGCGGTTGACCTGGATAAGTATCCCCACGAGTTCTCCGGCGGTCAGCGCCAGCGGATCGGCATCGCCAGGGCCTTGTGCGTCCGGCCGGAGTTAGTCGTGGCCGATGAGCCAGTCAGTGCCCTGGATGTCTCTATCCAGGCCCAGATCATCAACTTGATGCAGGATCTCAAGGACGACTTTGACCTTTCTTACATCTTTATTTCCCACGACCTGAGTGTGGTTGAGCACATCTGCGACCGCATAGCCGTGATGTACCTTGGTACTATCTTTGAGTTGGCCTCCTCTGAGAGTTTCAGCCTTGCCCCCCGCCATCCCTATGCCAGAGCCCTCTTGATGGCGGTGCCCCAGCCGGATCCGCAAAGGCGTGTCAAACCCGTATCCATGGAAGAGGACGTACCCAACCCCGTAGACCCTCCGTCTGGCTGTACGTTCCATCCGCGGTGTCAGTTTGCCTTTGATCACTGCCGGGTGGAGCGGCCCCCCTTAGTGGAGACTATCCCAAGCCATTACGTCGCCTGTTGGCTCAATCAGGGACGGGGAATTGAGGGAGAAATAAAGTGAAGATCACCGTCATCGGTGTGCAAAGTGCGTTGTCGCCGGAACTACCTCACATGGAGCACCCTGATCGGTCCAGGAAGCATCCGGCACGCAGGCGTCGACCCAACCGCTCTTCCATGGGGCAACATGTGGACAACAGGCGGCAAACAGGGATTGGTGCCATCAACATCAAACAGACGCTGACCGCCTTGATACAGACGGTAAAGTATCATTACAATGGGTAGTGAATCAGGACACTGGAAGCCTATTATACTCAGTCATCAACTGTAAAAGGCATATACCTATGTCCGGATTTTTGTGTTAATAAAAGGAAAAGATATAGCTGACCATAACTATGGTCGGACTATAAAATGGGAGATAAGAATGAAGAGATTACAGAAAATAATACGAACTCAAGGGAAAGCCTTCTTGGAAGAAAGACAAGGTATCAAGATTATGCACCTTAAGGGGGCTCCATACGAGAGAGGGTATCAACATGGCGCTTTGCTTACAAAAGAAATATCGGAAACAGTGACAAAGGGCATAACTGGCGCAGCAGCACGCATTGCCTGTGCCATCAGCACAGATATTTCAGGCGGTTTGAATGCTTTGGCTGTTGGAAAGCAAGAAGCGGAGCCATTCATTCCACCAGAATTCAAAGAGGAAATGAGAGGCATCAGTGATGCATTGGCGGCTGCGGGATCCAACCTTAGCTTCGATGATATTGTGCTGTGGAACACAATGTATGATAGTTATTGCTTTTATAACCATCCGGACCCCTCAAACCCGGCCACAGTAGCAAACAGACATCCTTATCCCCCCGGCTGTAGTAGCTTTTCAGCCTGGGGAAGGGCAACACGTGACGGAAAGTTAGTCTTTGGCAAAAACATGGATAACTTAACTCTTCCGGGTATCTTGGAGAACCGAATTTTAACGATAATAGATCCAGAGTACGGGTTTGGCCACGCCTTTGTAACTCATCCCGGTATGCTAGCGATTGATGGTGGGATCAATGAAGACGGCGTTGAAATGATGACCCATTACAGCCCTTCAATCAATGAGACCATGCAAGGTTGTGGCATTGGAGTACTTACAAGGTTGATATTGCAGAACGTTCACAGAATAGATGATGCAATAAACATATTGACTGTCTATCCCAGATGCACCGGCATAAATTACCATGTGGCCGATGCAAAAGTGAACCGTTCTGCAGTTATAGAGGTGTCGGCTAGTGAGGTTGCCGTGCGATATCCCGAACAAGGTAAAGATGTGCTCTGGAGCACAAATCACTCCAACTGCTATCCAGGGTGGAAAGGTTATAATGGTCACAATATGGTGTCTGGCCAAGCCAAGCCATTCCAACTGGCAGACATAACCACATTGGAAAAATGGCAGGACAGTCTACGGGATAGGACGAACCTCTACATTTCCGGAGCAGGGCGTTTCAGGAGATATGAACAACTGCTTTACGACAATTATGGCAAAATAACTGTCGAAAAGGGGATTGAGATAGTAAGTGACCGTCGTGATCCCGACTCAGGGAGAGAACGAGGCTGGAGTGAGGCGGTCCCTGCGTCAAATGATGGGGCAACAATTTGTATGTTAAGGCCCAGAGTAACCTATGCTGAAAATGTCATATGCTATAAAAGCAAGAAAAAGATAACAATTTCTGCGGAATCTGGCTGTCTGTGGAGTCTCGTGGCAGTTCCTGCGGATGGTGACCTTCACCTCGCAATAACTGACTTTCCCGCTCAACGCGGCCCTTTTGTTCACTTGAATTTGTTAGAAGAACTGGAACGGTAGCAAGAGTGTCGAAAAACCAGAAGAAAAAGTCTTTCTCCGTAACTGCTGATTATATGCTATGCAAAATGTGGAAAAGAGTGCTCATTAAGTTATCTCCTTTCTTGTTTTGAACTTTCAAACATCATTAGAAATAATAAAGGGCTTTCTTCCTTACTTATCAACAACTTAATTGATTTTATATAAAAAATCCAGATAAAATAACTCCATTTTATCCGTTTTGAAATTGGCTCCTTATATGTTATTTAAATTTTGTGGGAAGCCTAAGGGTGATGAACTCGTAAAAAGTCCAATTTAGACGGTTTCGCAAAAAGTTCAAATTCAAGGCGTGCAAATTTTGTAATCATGAGGCGTACTTATCGTACGTTGAATGATTGCGAAATGCAGCACAACGCAGAAGTTGGACTTTTTACGAGACCGTCAAGGGTAGTATAGAATTATTTTATTCTGAAATTCTACAAGACGAATATCGACCGAAACAACCCGGCAATGGAAAGTACCATCAATAGAACCAACACATGGCGTCGAAAAGATTGATGGTCGGCTTTGACGAACATCCGACTTCCAACACCAATGCCAAGCAGCAGCGGAGGCAGGCAGAGGGCCGTCGTTAGCAAGATTTTGGGTGTAGTCAGGCCTTGGAGTGTGGCCATTGCCAGGCTCATGGTGTCTATCCCCAAAAAGTAGACAATGATCGAGGCGCGGGAGACCGTTACTCCCGCAGGAGATGATAAGTAGAACAAAATCACTGGCGGACCACCGATCGCGGCACCACCATTTAGTAGACCGCACGCAGCGCCAGTGGTAAGAGTGAAGGCCTTGCCTGGCATTCGCTTCCACGCAAATCCACGTATGAGTAGGATTGCAGCAGCCAGAACCATCAGGGATATGGAGATGCGCATTGGCGTTGGCGGCACAGTGGCAAGGAGATAAGTGCCGAAGGGCGTTGCGATCAGAGCTCCGAAGAGTAGCCAACGCAGGGAAAACCAATCTATGTCCCTCCACACCTGTGGTACCAAGCGTATGCTTGCCAGGACCTCGAGAATAAGTACGGTGGGGACAACCTGAGCTGGCGGCAGCACAAGCAACATGCTAGTTACGGCCACCATCGCGAAGCCAAAGCCACTGTAACCACGAATGACGCCCGCCCCGAACACGGCGGTGATTGAAACAATCAACGACGAAAGATCAAGATATAATAAGCTCAACGCTGCCCTCCCATAAATCATGCTGCGGTGGAAATGCTTTTTCTCAATTTTCGGTTTTCAGCCAGCAAAGCAACATTACGAATGGCGTTTTATCCATCGACCCGTATAACATAAAACTGTAACTAAATAGACGCCTCGGAAACTGTACAACTTATTGAAAATAGAGATATTTATTTGAGACTTGAGTTTTTGCCTCGTGCATGGAATAATTAAGTGTTGGTTTTAAAAGGAGAATAAACATTTATTAGCTACATGCTCCCATGTAGATAGTAGGAATTTTGCCAATAACCCAATATACCATCTTCCCAAAACCCATTATTCCATCGTTTCAGCATTCCAATTGCGAAATGAAGCGGAGCTAATTTCATATATATCAAAATTATATTAAAAATCAGAAACAATTTCAAAACGCTTTGGTAAATACTATTTTAGCAAGCAAAGCCGAGCAATGTTCTTTGAAAATTGACCTGAATATGCTCTAGCAGTAAAGCAAATGAGCATATGCTCATAACATGCTGTTTTTGTGCATACTTATCCTCTTGTGTTTTGAGCTAAACACACAGCCGCAGCCTTATTCGACTACCAAGCGCCTTTAAGTAAGCAGACGAAATAGTTGGGTGGCGGTAATGACAATGATGCCAAACATCAAATGAGTCATTACCTTCGTAGGTCCTTTCACCCTGACGGTACGCCCACCGTGGTTATCCTTCAAGTATGAATTGACCCTTTCAACACTGCTTCTTTGGCCAAAACGCTTGTGGGTGGCCGGGTCCATATAAATCTTTTCGCCCCGACGGGGGTTATTGTCAATGATTGCCTTGTGCCCCATGCCTTCACTGAAACTGTGGATTTGCGGTGCATCATAAGCCGAATCCATCAGGTCGTAAAGGTTCGTGAGACGCTCTGCGCTCATCTGGGCTAACGGAATGGATGCCTGAGAATCGTGCAGCGACGCTGATGTTAAAATGGCACTGACGGGAATATCTCCGTCGATGCAGTCCACATGCAGTTTATAACCAGTCCAGCTTTCTTTATACCCCTTGCTGTTCTTTTTCGTTCCGACATCGCATTGACTCGGTAGATCGGGCAGGTTC
>JAQYVR010000186.1 GCA_030145395.1 Desulfobacteria bacterium | reverse complement strand
CGTGCGTACGGTCTTTTTGACCTTCCTGATGCAGCCCTGATTGAAGCAAGACCTGCATCCGAAGCGGAGATCCTTCGCTATCACATGCCCGAGTACATTGAGGTTTTGAGAAGTGCCAGTACCGGCCAGACCGCCGGCAATCTGTTATATGGCGTCGGGCCGGGGGACAATCCCGTCTTTCCGGGGCTTTGGGAGTGGTCGCAGATTCATTCGGGTGCCTCCCTTCAATGTGCTGAACTCGTTTCAGGGGGCAAGACCGGCGTTGCCTTTAACATCGCAGGAGGGTTGCACCACGCCGACGCCAAGAAGGCATCGGGTTTTTGCTATGTCAACGATCCGGTCCTGGCCATCTGCCACCTTGTGGACAAGGGAAGGAAGGTCCTGTATCTCGACATAGACGCTCACCACGGCGATGGGGTTCAATGGGCGTTCTATGAGGATCCTAGAGTATTGACGGTTTCATTTCATCAGGATGGGCGGACCCTGTTTCCCGGTACGGGTGGGCTCGGCGAGATAGGCCAAGGAGAAGGTTTGGGTTTTTCGGTGAACATACCCATGCTCCCCGGCACGGACGACCATGTGTTCTGGGAGGGTTTTGAAGCTGTCCTCCCCGTGCTCATGGAACGGTTCAACCCTGACGTGATCGTTTCTCAGCTTGGAGTGGACACATTCGTAGATGATCCCCTGGCCTCACTTGAACTCACAACCAATGGATTCTGCAAAGCCATCGCCTACGTGGCCGAGCAAGAACGCCCCTGGGTAGCTCTGGGAGGCGGGGGCTACAACCCAGCCAACGTGGCGCGTGCGTGGACACTGGCGTGGGCCATAATGAACGGGGTGGATCTGCCGGATGAGCTTCCCGAGTCTATGTTGGAACCTCTGTCTGCTCAAGGCTGCCGTGGGAGTGAGCTTCGGGACAGTGAACACCAAAGCCCCTGGCATGAGAAATGCCGTTCATGGATGGAAAAATGCCTGGAGTATGTAGAGACAAATGTATTCCCCCAAATCAAATAAACCCTGTTGTTTATGCAACGTGAGACCTTTGCATAACCCTTTTTCACTCAGTTACATGAACTTTTTGACCCATCTACGGACTTGCTCACTAAATCCTAAAAACTCGGCCTAACGGCCTCAAACAGTTTAGGATTTGCCCACTGACGTAGGCCGTTCGCTTCGTCTGGATGGGTGCCCCAAAAAGTTCATGAGGGGCGTTCCTGTGAGTTATGCAAAGGTCTCAACGTTAGGGTAAAACCAACCCTCTCTATACGCTGCATCTTGATGTGACCCTCTCCGTTCTTTCAAGCCTTTCTATTGACCCCATTACCCCAATCTGTTAAATTTCCGATACGAACAACATAAAGTGAAGTTATCTACCGTTTTTACACAACAGCTTTTCTTGATACTTGGGTTTGTCGGATAAATCCGGGTGGCAGGCTGATATAGAGGAATAGACAGGGGGTGGCCGAGTATGCGCGTCTGTGTGATTGATGGCCAGGGTGGTGGCATAGGAAGCACCGTCATTAGGAAACTCAGGGAAGTCTTTGATGAATCGACAGAGATCATTGCACTTGGGACGAACGCTATTGCCACAGCGCAAATGCTCAAGGCAAGGGCAAATCGAGGGGCTTCCGGAGAGAATGCCATTGTCCGCACCGTTTCCCGGGCCGATCTTGTTGTGGCCCCCGTAGGGATCGTGATGGCTCATTCCATGATGGGAGAGGTCACACCAAAGATTGCTGAGGCTGTGGCTGCATGCCCGGCCAAGAAGTTTCTTCTTCCGGTTACTCAGGAAAACGTGGAAATTGTTGGACTCCCACCCGCCCCGCTCCCTCCCCTGATCGAAACCCTAATCGAAGAACACTTAAAGGAGCTGATATCTGAAGATGTGTGAAGCCAATGCCTACATAATCCGGGATGGCGAGGAAGAGCTTTTGATGGAGGCAGTCGACAAGATTGAACCGGAAGATGACGGGCTCCGGCTGGTGAATATTTTCGGCGACCAGAAGTTCATTCACGCCCATATTCATGCCCTTTTCTTTGCCAATCACAAGATTCTCCTGAAGGAATAACAAGAGTTCGACAGGATATCGGGGTACGACTTCTGTGAAGCTGAAGCTCGCCAAGACAGCAGGTTTCTGTATGGGAGTCCGCAGGGCGGTCGAGATAGTCCTGGATGCTGCCAACAGGCAACAGGGTCCCATCTGCACTTACGGGCCGCTCATTCACAATCCCCAGGTCCTGGAGATTCTGGCAGAAAAGGGTGTAACAATCCTCAGCGATATCCCTGGCGTCCAACCTGGAACCGTCGTTATACGAGCCCACGGAATACCTCCCCAGGCGAAGCAGGCCCTTGTTGATGCTGGACATACAATTATCGACGCGACTTGTCCCAGGGTCATCAAAGTCCAGACCATCATCAGGAAGTATGCAAGGAAGGGTTATGCCGCCATCATAGTGGGCGACAGAGACCATCCCGAGGTTGTAGGTCTTCTTGGGTATGCCGAAGGCGGGGGCCACGTTGTCAGCCATCCGGATGATCTTGACCAACTCCCTGCTATTGAACGTGCCATTGTGGTGGCTCAGACAACCCAGGACGCCCAACTCTTTGATAATATTTCCAGCACCATCACTGAACGCTTTCCTGACAGCAGGGTCTTTAACACCATCTGTGATTCGACCCTAAAACGTCAGGCTGAAATCAGGGAGATGGCTGAAAATGTGGATGCGGTTGTGGTGGTGGGGGGGCTCAACAGTGGCAATACCCGCCGAATGGCCCAGGTGGTGGAGCAAGAAGGGATTCGGGCCTTCCATGTCGAGAGCGAAGCAGAACTGGACTGTGAGGCCATCGAACCATTGGGTTCCGTAGGGATTACGGCAGGGGCTTCTACGCCGAACTGGGTCATCAAGAATGTCTACAGGACCCTTGAGGCACTTCCTCACCAGGCAAGACGATGGCGCCTTGCGGTCTTCAGGATACGGCGCTGGCTGCTATTGAGCAATCTCTATCTTGCGGTGGGCGCTGGCTGTATTAGCTACACGTGTGCGCTGCTGTCGGGCATCAGGCCCGCCTTTGCATCGTCCCTGATGGCGACTTGCTATGTCCTTTCCATGCATATATTGAACAATATTATCGGCAGGGAGGCGGTTCGTTACAATGACCCGGACAGGGCCAGCTTTTATGACTATAATCGTGTAATCCTTTTGACACTGGCCATTGCTTCCGGCGCAGTAGGGCTCTTCATGGCCTTTATTCAGGGGCCTGTCCCGTTCCTTATCCTCTGTACCATCAGTCTACTGGGTCTGCTCTACAAGGTCAAAATCGTCCCGGGACGTCTCAAGATAGGAAAGAAGATCCAGCGGATTAGTGATGTTCCAGGGTCAAAGACTGTTCTGATAGCCCTTGCATGGGGCATAGTGACCGCGGCCCTGCCGCACCTTTCAGTCTCTTTGCATATTTCGGCGACGATGCTCTTCGTCTCCTTGTGGGCATCCGTCATGGCACTGGTTCGAACCGCTTTTTTTGACATTCTCGACATGCAGGGGGATCGGATTGTGGGGCAGGAAAGCCTGCCTATTGTCCTGGGTAAAAGGAAGACTTTTCGAATACTGGAACAGCTCCTGGTGATCTTTCTGGTGGCTCTTATTTTTGCACCCACGATGCATCTTACGACCACCTTAGCCTATGGCATGATCCTGTCGGTAATCTATATGGCGGGAGTACTGGCAGCATTTGAGCGACAATGGGTTGTTCCTGGTTTCAGATTCGAGTTCTTGGTGGA
>JAQYVR010000118.1 GCA_030145395.1 Desulfobacteria bacterium | reverse complement strand
GGCGGGGCAGGCCAGGCTCATGACAGGTAAGGCGAAAGAAGAAGGCGTCCGTGAAATTGTGACATTCTGGCTTTCGTTTTAAGTAATAGTTTGGTAGCATGAAGAAATAATAGATCGCGAATGTCCCATGTAAAGACCTGACCCCTTATCTCACAACAGCCGGAAGATGCCTGGTGGACACATTGGACGAAAAACAAGAAATAAGGCTATTGCATATCACGGACGGTGGAAGCCAGATAGTCCTTGAAGATGAATCCAGATGGAAAGTAGCACCTTATTTCAAGTTAGAAGTTTTTGAACACTGGACGCCAGGAGACAAGGTGGCTGTCAGAGATGTCTCCGATGATCCAAATTACCCCTGGACGATTTTCAACACGGATGAGGGCTTCGAGGTGGCTGCAAAAAGAATTAACTAATTCCCGAATCTTTCTCTGACAAGAGGGACGCTAATAGAGTAAGTTGTTCCGATAGTCTTTAAACCGTCTTCCTGTAGTCCCACCTTATTCTAACACTATGAAGGTTTCCTCCTTATTATTGGCGGGTTTCATTGGGCATTTTCTATGATGAAAATTGGCAGTTTGCCCAATTGCATTGTTATTTTGATGTGATATTTGTGTGCTGGCTGGATCTTGTATAGACACAATGTGGCCTGTGGTAGCGCTGAGAACAGAATGCGATATACTGGGGGGCATAGTCCCGTCAAAAGGGATTACAATGAGTTTCTTACAAATCGCTGGAGCTGTTTTACTGGGCTTTCTTATCTTTATGTTTTCCGGTTGCTCATTTTGATATTCTCTATATAAAAGCCTTTCTGCTGCCAGCTTTCGGGCAGTAGGAGAACTGCCTGCCTGCCGAGAGGAAGGATTCACTGTGGTAACATCGGGCGGCGGTTTGTGAGACCCAGTTTCCCTCAATTTTTCCCCTTTCGACCACTTCAGCATCAACACTTATCCCTATTAACTATAGTGGTTGTCAGAATAACGTTCTGATTGGTGTGGCTCTTGTAGCTTCTGCCGTCGTTTGTTTGCCCATTTTGAGCGTTCTAAGGCTCGCTCCGCAAAATTCAAGCACGAAGTGTCTCTGTTCAAGCCGTCAGGCGCAACCCTGGCGCCAACTCGGGATTAAAGCTCTCAGCCAAATACGAAAGAACCAGCTGTTTTCCTCAAACCGTGACCGTATCTGTCACACCCCATTGGTATAATTATCTCAGAATTAACCACCAACAAATACAGGTTTGTTAGCCGCAGACGCACGCCAGTGAAATGGTCTCCGAATTTCACGGGGCAGGCGCGGACCCGCCTTCGCCACAGGCTACGGCGAGGCAAGCAGACACAGACAGAAACTATGACTTTTCTGGATGAAATTGACGAGCTGAGAAATGAGATCGAGAACCTGAAAGATGAAGAAGATTTGGCCAAGACTGCGTCCGCAGAAGGCGGAAACCAACAATAACAAGATAGAGACACATGGAAATATCGGCAGCATTCGAAATAATAGGTATTACGGGATCCCTGATCATCTGTGCCAGTGCGATACCTCAGGTTGTAAAAACATACCGGGTGAAACGTTCTCGTGACCTCAGCATCGTGTACCTTACTGTCTTGATGCTTGGTATGGGTTTGTTACAATCGTATTCTGTATACGTGAGGGACTTTGTTTTCATCTTCGGAAATACGCTTTCCATGCTTTCAACAGGTCTCCTTATCGTGCTTTGGTTCAAATACAGGGAACAACAATGAATGATCTGACTTATGGAAAGGGGAGTGGTTATGAAAGGACTGATGATGCCAGATAGTGCAAGAAAGGCCCTGCCAATAATTGACTGGAACTGGACGCATTGTGACGATGCACCCGAATCCATTGAGGTAGCAGTGCTTGGCACTGTGGCCGCTGGGCAGCCCATAGAAGCCTTGCCATACCCGCAAACAATATCCATTCCCAAAAACATGGTTGGCCGATTCCAAACCTATGCCTTTCGGGTTGAAGGCTGGTCCATGGCCGATGAGAACATACAGCACGGAGACCATATTATCATCGAAGCCAAGGAGACTGCCGAAAATGGGGAGACCGTGGTAGCCATGATCAACAACGAGGAAGTCACCCTAAAGAAACTTTATATCGAACCGGATCATATTCGCCTGCAACCGGCTAATCCCAGGATGAAGCCCATCATACTCCACAACCATGAGATCAGGATCCTTGGGGTGGTGTGCGCAGTGATCCGAAAGCACAGGTATCACTGATACGGGAGCGGTTTTGGAGATAGAAACTGAAAGGGGGGCATGCAAATGTTCAAAGTGATGTCTCTCTTTTTGTTGTCCTTGCGAGGGTGAGAGACACAAAAGATCAGATATGTGCTTGTGATCAAATAGTATGGCAACCCGAAGGCAAAGCCTGAACTGTTAAAGGACTGCATTAAGCGTTATTGGTGTTGCGACCGCAAAGGATGGGGCCAGCCCTTGAAAAATGCGCTGGCAACTATTACAAGACTATGAGGTGGTTCAAGTTGCTCTGTCAGGTGAGAAAACCATCAGGGAAAGCGGGACACTGTAAACTCACCCCTTCATCCAACATCATTGAATTTGCCAACGAATTTTGTCGGTGGCAAAATAGTATTGTTTTTAATCAAGTTGTGATAAATAAAAAAAGTTCGAGAATTATCCGTCAACCTCTAACCCAGAGGCTGCCATGAAGTGAACACTGAAACCCCATTTCTTGCCAAGAGATGGGGGAGGTTGCAGTTTAGAGGGCTGGCTGATTCGGATTTCCATTTGATATAGTAACGCTTGCAGGGGAGCCCTAAGTAATTTTTGGCCCCGAGTCCTAAGGCCACTTCTTAGGAGGTAAGATGGGAAGAGAAAAAAAACGGCTCTGGGTTTACGTACTCATCGCCTTGATAGGGCTTGTTGGGTTTTCCCTCGCAAAGTACATTACCTCCGTACAAGATGTTGGAACTCCTAAGCCTGCCGCCAAATACCCTGACGAGAAAAGCAAGGGTCAGACAGAGAGCATCACTGTCCCTAAAGCCAAGCCAGGTGCACCTATATCTGAATACAAGCCTCAGGTGCCGAGTGAAGTGACTCAGCCCCGGGGAAGTCAGACTCCAGAGGTGCAATTAAGGCCTGTTATTTCTGAAGATAAGCGCCTTAGGGGGGATGCTCCCTCCGCCCGCAAATTGCCCTCAGATGAGCGAGAAGCTGATTTCACCCCCAAGCCGCAAGCCAAAGCCCCCCCGCCAACAAAATGGTTTAAAGAAGGCAAAGCACTTGATGACGAGCCTGAGGAGGAGACTGCTGCAGAGAAGCTTCAGCGGGCTGATGACTTGTCAGTCAGGGCCGCCAAAAGGGTGGCCGAAGCCAGGTGGGGTTGTGATTGCGAACTGCTCGTGGAATCTTTGGAATTGGCCAATGAGGCAGCAGTCCTGGTATGGGCGGTGGCAGCCGAGCTAGACAAGACAGGCGATATTGACCTTGCGCAAAGGACTCATGACCTTGTGACCAACGTTGTTGGAGCAACGGTTGCTTTTATTAGAGAGACATGCACGCATTGTCCCCAGACGAGTCTGACACTGGAAACCGTGGAATGCTTTGAACAGAATTGCTTAAAGGCCGAAGAGATTGCTCGGTTCAATGCTAAAACCATAGATACAACAATTGCAGCGGGGGCCTTGCCCGGGCTGCCTGAAGCTGAGGCTGCCGAGGCTACCGATGTTGGGCCTCCTATTGAAAATGAGCTGCCTATTCGGGACCATGAGCAACCCCCGGCCAGTCCTGTATAAAAAGGCCGCGTATCAAGGGTTTAGAATCGATGGGCCGAAGGTGTCACAACCCGCAGGTCGGTGGTTCGAACCCATCCCCCGATACCTCTTCACACCCATGTAAGACCAGTGACTATTATCCCCGTATATTGCCCGTAAAAATTTTGTTGCCTTCCATAAAAAGCTGTGCCATACCATGGTTCAGCTCCTGGGAGGAATTGGCGTCATGGCTAGCAAGGAAGAGCCGGTCGAGCGAAGGCAACATAAGCGATTTGAGGTTCCAATAGGTGCATTTGTTGTGATTGGGCCTCATTCTACGAGAGTGGGTCGAATCATAGATATAAGCATGGGCGGGCTTGCCTTTCGTCATGTTGATGAAGTAGAATCATCAGAGGAATTACATGAATTAGACGTGTTCCACGAAAATGATTTCTGTTTGAGGCATGTGCCTTGTGAAGCTATCTCGGATTTAGAGACCTATGAGAGCCCTTTTGGATCTTTCATCATAAGGGAAAGTGCTGTGCAGTTTGGAGAAATGACGCCCCAAAGGATGTTACAGCTTCAACGTTTCATCCAGAAGCACACTATAAGGGGATGGTTTGAGCCCCCAGCGAATTTGTCAAAGAGCAGGCGAGGTTCACAAGGTGTGACATGCCACAAGCAGAGAATTGTAGATTTCTGCAAAGCAAGAGATGTTGGACTGGAAACATTCGTAGAGTGCCTGGAAGAGGATCCATTGGAGTGCCCATATTCAATGGTTCTTGACAGTGTGCATTATTGTAAACATCCCCTTCGTATAGACATCGCTAAGAAAATGAAGAAGTAGCCCCACAGCAATACCTCCCTCAACAGTCTCTGTGCGATCAAAATGGCCTTTCTATGGCTTGTTTTGCATGAATCTTGCATGTTGCATGTGTGGCATAGCATCCTGAATGCGCCTGAAAAACACATTAATAAGAATGTATGAGGTGCCCAAGTATGAAGTGAAGCTGGCAGTTGCAGGTGATCCCACTGCACCTGAATAGCGCCAAAGGGAGTTCGAGATGGGAAAAGACCATGAAAAGGAACTGAAAGAAATCATAGGCGACTTAGTATGTCCCGAAGGTTTTAAATGCTACACACGTGGACTTAAGAATCTCTCCAAGGCAGAACATATAGGACTCGAGCCGTATCTAGAGTGTTTGGAAGAACATGCGTACGTTTGCCCACTACAGATGCCGATTGTTTCTACACATTATCGCAGATGCCCCGTTCGTGCCCATATCGCTAAGAAACTAAAGAAATAGCCTACAGCACGCCCTCCCTCAATGGCTTTTCCTGGCCTTTTGGTTTTCTTCCACCGTATTCTTTCCGTAGAAAAAGTCGTATTTTCTCACAACAAAACCCTTATTTTTCCGCATTGTCTTTAACGGAAGTTCTGGCATCCTGTGGCAAGGAGTTGTTGAGGGATTTGTGTCATGACGAATAGGAAAAAGGGGCAAAGAAAACATAAGCGGTTCGGGGTTCCAACAGGCACGTATGTTGCGCTTCGGCCTGATTTTATCCGAGTGGGTCAAATCACAGATATCAGCGTGGGTGGACTTGCGTTTGATTATGTGGGTGACTTCGAAGGGTCAACGGCCGAATCAGGGGAATTAGATATATTGATGCTGGATGGTGCCTTTCATTTGTATAATATACTGTGTCGAATCGTTTCAGACTTAGTCACCCACCAAAGCCCTCCAGGTCTTACTGCAAACATGAGGCGATGTGGTGTGCAATTTGAGGAGTTGACGGCTTACCAGAGCGGTCGGCTCAAGTATTTTATGGAAAAGCACAACACTGGCGAGAAGTAAACTTTGTATCTGAGTCCATGTTGGCATCTTGGCCGGCTCGCTCCCCGCGCACGAAGTGCTGCCGTAAGGTAGAACGCCCGTCTTTCAGGACCCTGTAGCATTGCCTCCATCAACGGTTTGTCTCTGTGGCTCTACACGACATACAGATCCCACGTCCATTTGTAAACTCATCTGCCCCCCCTTCCCGAATCTGGAAGAGCCTTCCCTTTCTGTTTAAGTTGCTCCTGGTATTTTCTTTTCGATCAATTGGTATTCTCTTCGCAATGAATTAGTATTCTTCTGTATAGAGTGTGCCATCAAGTTTCGGATAGAATGATTGAAACTGGCAATTGTTAATGATCTCAAGTCATATAAACAAACACCAAGAGGAGTGCCAGATGGAACATGCACACATGTATGAGACAGAAGAAGTCATAGAAAGAGAGCAAACAGCCTGGAAAGTGGAGGTAACAACCACATCAGAGAAATGTCCGCAGCGGTACATGAACTGGAAAAGGCTGGATGACAAGTGGCGTTGCAAGTTTACCGACGAAACGTGCACGGCTCAAGAATGCAGGCTAAGGCCAAAACAGATTACTTCGAACTTAACCATGAATATACAATAAATAGGCTCTCAGTGCGGGATTCGGGGTTAGGTGTGAGGCAAAATGATCCCCACCCCGGATTTCCCATAGCCCAGACAAGGCCATAGGGTTCACTCTTCTCCAATTGCCGCGCTCTCAAAAGAGAGCCTGACCCTGTGGCCTTCTTCATTCCCCCCCCCTTCCCCTTTGCTCCCAACTATCCCTTTCTGTGCGAGATAACAGCCCCTGTATGGCCTGTTTTCGGTTGAGGCGGTCAAAAGGCTATGATACACATATATAGCGGTTGTCAGAATAACGTTCCGATTGGAGAGGCTCTTGTGGCTTCTGCCGTCGTTCGTTTGCCCATTTTGAGCGTTCTAAGGCTCGCTCCGCAAAATTCAAGCACGAAGTGTCTCTGTTCAAGCCGTCAGGCGCAACCCTGGCGCCAACTCGGGCTTAAAGCCCTCAAACAGTTTGGCCGGCTTGCTCCCCGTAAGCCCGTCCCTCAGGACGGGGTCAAGGGGAGCTATATGAAAATGTATATGTTCCTTGCCGGGGCGCGAAGCACTGGCGCAAGCCAGAACGCCGCCCTCAGGGCGGGAAAGCTTCAATTTTCGCGCTTCGCTTCACCAAGACCGCTTTACAAAATGGTCAAGAATAGACTCCTCCGGAAACCACAAGAGCCTCTCCACCACCTGGATAGCGGAACGTATTTATGACAGTTACTATAGAAGTGACTTTTTGCACGTTGGAGATTATCCGCCTTCGCAGAAGACCACGGGCTTGCCCGTGGATGAATGCGCAAACAATCAATATGCTACGGCGCGATGTCGCCCAGAAGCTGAGGCGGATAACCGCGTCGTAGCCGAAGGCGAAGACGGGTACTTTAGTGGGACCACGGGTTTACCCGTGGAGCTCCATTGCGAGATATGTTGAACTGCTATAGCGTTCGCTAACCGTGCAGCTTGTCGGAGCACAGCAGACCTGTCCGCCGGAATTGTGGCGGAGATCCCGTCTTGAAGGGACTGAAGGGAGCTTCAATGTAGGTACAGGGATTCGAACCATAATATGGAGGCAGGGTATGGTTAAAAGAGTTTTGATTCCACTTGTGTTGGTCTTGGTGTTTTTGGGGTGCAAAGAGGGTGCTCTCGATATCAAGATTCGGTTTGATCGGATTCAAGGTTTAAAAGAGGGCAACCGGGTAGTCTTTGAACAGAACCACATAGGAGAGGTCACAGGTGTGTTTTATTCAGCAGATGGCTATTACGTGGTGGATTTGGCGATCGCAAGGGACTTTGCCAACGCGGCTACGGAGCACTCCGAGTTCCTTATCATAGTAGATCCCCAAAACAGGGGTAAAAAGGCCATTGAAATGATTCAAACCCAACAGGGGGGATTACCCTTGGAAGATGGTGTGACCGTTCAAGGTTCCACTAAGTCTTCGGCGGTCTTGGGTCAGACCAGAGAAG
>JAQYVR010000062.1 GCA_030145395.1 Desulfobacteria bacterium | reverse complement strand
CAGGACGTCACCCTTCTTTACATCCCCCCCGACGACGAGTTGTAGAGTCTCCTGTTGCATGCGAATCCGTCCGCTGGCAACCGCCCGGCGATCAGTAACGGGCTTTGGACCCACATCCACCATTCGTGCCTGACCAGATTCGTCAAAATGAGTTAGCTCTGACATTGTAATCCCCTTATGTGTCGCATAGCATAAATATTTGAACCCTATGCCTATGTTCCATTCCCCATGCTTCCTTGCTCTGATTCCTTGTAGTTCCTTGTGCCTTGAGCCCTGAGCTACTTATGCTATGCGGTGTTCGATTTGATTTGAATATTCACATAAAGATCACCCGAGTCATGGTTGAGTTCGCCACCGTCTCCTTCGCGAAGGATTTTCAGGCGAGTGTTGTTTTGTATTCCGGCCGGAATATCTACCTGCAAATCCTTTTTGACCTCACGACGGCCCTGACCATTGCAAGAATCGCACGCGAGTGAACGGAGGCTCCCTTTGCCATTGCACTTGGGGCATTCGCCTGCAGCGGTAAAAATTCCTGAAGCTGCATTGTACTTGCCACTTCCACCGCACCAAGAACAGGTTTGTAACGTGGAGGTTGGTTTTACAGCATTTCCCTGACACTGGGGACAGGCTTCCATGATGTTAATCTGGATGTTTTTTCTGGCACCATTTGCGGCCTCTTTACGGGAAAGCTCAAGTTGAAAGCAGAGGTCAGCTCCGCGTGATGGATGTCGTTGAGATCCGGTTCCAGAAATACCAAGGAAGTCAAAAAATTCAGAGGAAAAGGTTCGCAGGACGTCCTCGGTTCGCTTAAAACCTCGATAACCGCGTTCTTTGAGCCCCTCATGACCCTTGTGGTCATAAAGGCGCCGCCGTTCTTGATCACTCAAAACATGGTAAGCCTCGGCCACCAGTTTGAACATTTCCTCTGAAATCGGATCTCTCGGGTTGCGGTCAGGGTGATACTTGAGAGCAAGTTGTCGAAATCGTTTCTTGATATCCTCGTAAGAGGCACCCTCTTTCAGACCAAGAATTCCATAGTAGTCTCGACTGCTTGTCATAGCAGCACCGCCAGTGAAACCAACGCTGTTCACTTGAAGTCAGAGAAAAATCCTTTTTGATACCGAGAAAATTAATGATACTGTTTTCTATAATTGAATACAATGGCAGAATCCAACAGTAAGCGATCCTCGCATCGACTCGGATACACGTGCTTGTCTCATCCCCTACATCCTGAGAATCCCGTCAAATAAATCAAGCTCTTATCTATAGGTGGCCTTAGCGGATTGAACTTAAGTCTGCGACTGTCTGCGGTTAACTAATCGATGTCAGTCGCTGACTGTGGCCTAAGGGGGGGCGATTGTCTATGAGGACTTCGAATCAATGCTACCTTCGAAAACCCGTAATACGTCCTTAACGCGGTAAAGATCGCGCAAGAAATATGGTTGCCAGAAATGCTCTCCCGGAGGGAACAAAGCCAAGAAGGGGATGCTGCGGCTTCCCATATTCTGGAGTAACCTTTTGGCGGGAGGGTTCTCTATGGTGAGATCCGCCCTCAGAAGCAAAGCATCATGTTCTCGGAAAGTCTCTACTACGGTCCGGTTCTGGAGAACGGTTTTCTCCACTAAGAGACAGTTGGGACACCAGTCTGCGGTGAAATCCACTACCACCCAACGGTTATCCCTGGCAGCTTCCAGCAGTTTCGTCTCCGTATAGGGCTCCCATTGCTGCGATTTCTCCGACACGAGCTCCACATTTCGCGCCACAGAGGGCACTATATCCAAACTGACCCATCCTCCAACAACCATGATGATCACTGCGGTCAACCGAACGATCATGCGTCGGCGGGTGGAGTCGCTGAGGGTGGTCATCTTCCCCCAGATGTAGAAGCCTATGGCCAGGAAGAAACAGAAGAGGACCACTCCGACCCTCATATATTCCGGGAGGACAGCGAGTAAATAGATCACCGTGGCGAGAAGAGCACAGCCCATCAGTCGTTCAAAATGGATGAGCCAGTTTCCAGGGCGGGGAAGCCACCGCAGTGTGTTGGGAAAAAGAGACATAACCACGTAAGGGGCAGCCATACCGAGACCAAGGCATGAAAATATGGTGAAAATCTGAACGGGAGGTTGGCGAAGTGTCCAGGCCATGGCCCCTCCAAGGAGGGGGCCGCTGCATGGCGTGGCCAAAAAGGTTGCTAATGTACCCTTATAGAAGGATTCTAAGTAGCCATGCCGCTGGGCACTGGCTTCTTTTCTATCGGTGGCAAAGTGGGGTATGG
>JAQYVR010000017.1 GCA_030145395.1 Desulfobacteria bacterium | reverse complement strand
ATTCTCTTCCTTTTCGTACCAGTAATCAGGCCCATGCCGTTCTGCGACCTTTTTAGCAGTCTGAATAATCTGCTGTTGATCACTGCTCAACTCAAAACACATGATTCAGATTCTCCTGCGTTTACATGGTAATAGAGTAACTCATCTGAAATTCCTTCAACCTCTCCCTGATTTCCTTCACGTCGGGTCAGGAAACAGGTTCGAAATAGTCAAGATCCAGGATGTCACCTACCCTCTTTTCCTTCCAGACAGGTCTGAGCTTCATCCCAACCTTCACTTTTTCGACCAGTTCACCCCGGTCGTCATACTCGATGCCAGACACAAAATGAAGAAAATTAGTGACCGAATTACCGACCTTTATCATTCCTGTTATGGGGTAAACCTCTGGTAGACCTGGAAGTTGGATTAAAGCAACATTAAAGGTCACCAGCGTAGCCATGCCATCCGTCTCGATCCATTCGGAAGGCTGCTCCAGACACTTGTCGCAAAATGGCCTGGGCGGCACATAGAGTCCGTTGCATACGGGACAGATGTTGCCCAGGATCTTTTTCTGCTTCATCCCTTCCAGAAATCTTGCATATGCCTCGCCGAGCGTTACCTTATACCGTGCATGCCATGAGTAAACTGTTCTCTTGACTGCTATTTCTTCCATCCTTCCATCTCCCCCTTCTCAATCGAATGGCCCTTCATTCACAAGGCTCAAAGTACTTGATATCGAGAATATGGCCCGACCTCTTTTCTGACCAGACCGGTCTGACTGCCATGCCCACCTGGATCTTTTCAGGCCATGCTTGCGGATCATCATTGTCAAAGCCGGAGAGAAAGTGAATCAGGCATTGGTCAGAGCCGTTGATCCGGATAACGCCCAGTATATACGGCACCTCCGGGAAATGCTCCGTGTCGGGAAAAACAACGCCCTTCGATTTCTCATGGATTACGGTGAAGGCTTCTACCGTACCGGTTCCGTCGGATTGCAGCCATTCTCCGGCTGCCTCCAAGGTCCTGTCACAAAAAGGTTTCGGAGGGAAAAAGGTCCGTTCTCCGCACCGGTTACCAAGAAACATTTTTTCTTTCAGCCCTTCCACGAACCGGGTATATGTTTCCCCCATGGGGGCACTGAAGTCCAAATCAAGGGTCCACTCCTTTTTGATGGTTCTGCCCGTCATGTGTCTTGCCCTCCCTAGTCCCTTTCGAAGATCGCCAATGTATTAAATTGCCCCATGGGGCCTCCCCAGGAGTGAGCGAGACCGACTCTTGCATCCTTTACCTGCCTCTCCTCCTCGACCCTGCCCATGAGCTGGAGACATGTTTCCGCATGACGTGTGACGGAAGCGGCTACTCCTGAATTCGTACACAGGGTGCCTCCGGAAAGATTCACCGGCAGCTTCCCGCCGAGGTCGGTAACCCCCTCACGCACCAGCTTCGGGCCCTCGCCCTCTTTGCATAAATCCAAAGCGTCATATTGCAGATATTCAAAGCCGGCAAAGGGATTGAAGACCTCTGCATAGTCGATCTCTTCCAGAGGCTTTGTGATCCCGGCCTCCTGATAGACCTTCTGGGCCAGTTTCTTGAGCATGGGAAATCCGAGAAAATCCCTGTACCCCACCAGATAGGTATCGCTTATGCAGCTCATGGCCTTGATCCAAACAGGCGTGTCGGAAAGCTCCCTGGCCTTTTCTTCACTCGCCAGAATCAGACAGCAGGACCCTGAGGACACCGGACATATCTCACGCAAACGAATCGGATGGCAGATCACCGGGGAATCCAGGATTTGTTCCACAGTATATCCCCTGCGAACGTGTGCGTATTGATTGTTCACGGCATGTTTGTGGCTCTTGGCCGCAACCAGAGCAAAATCCTCCGCCGTGGTTCCGTATTCGCTCTGGTAACGGCTCAGGTAGAAGCCACCTAAGTGAACCGCGCCTATTCCAAAGGGCTTCTCTATCAGCGGCGGGGACGCGGTATTGAGTATCTGCTGGACATCGACTGCGGCAAGAAGCGTGCAGCATCCATAGACGAGCACAATGTCATAAAGCCCACCGGCCACGATGTGATAAGCATCCTTAATGGCACTCCCGCCGGCTGTACCGCCGGTATTGACGGTAAATACCGCTGTACCGGCGCTCTGGCCGAAACAGTCCATGCTCCTTTCAGGTCTCTGGACCCCTTCGAAGCCGTCCACGGTGCTATAGTACACCGCCTCGATGTCAGACAGGCTCAGTCCCCTGCCGACAAAATCCAGGGCGGATCGGATACAGGCCCCGGCTATCTCAGACCTTTCCCTGTTTTCTTTTTTCACACTGGTGTAGGTCGTATTGCCCACACCAATGACGGCAACTTTTCTCGGCATTCTCTCAGACCTCCCTCTCAAGAATCATCACTGCGTGCGAATCCCCTCCGATGGCCCCAATACCCACATCACCATCGTGGACAAGTCCCCGTCGCAGGTTACCCGGCTGCTCTCCCAACTCCTCATTCCTGAGAAGCATCGCCGCCTGGATGACCCTGAAGAGACCTGAGCTGTTCGGGCCGTTGGTACAAAGGGATCCACCGGAAATATTCACCGGCAAGTCCCCATCCGGATAGGTAAGCCCTTCCCGCAACAGGTCGCATCCCTGCCCTTTGGAACAGATTCCAAGGGCCTCATAGGCCATCAACTCGAAGGCTGAAAAGGGATTGAGTATTTCCATGAAATCCAGATCCTTCCTGGGATCCTTGATGCCGGCCATTCGGTAGGCCTTTTTCGCTGCGATATCGAGTGCTCTCAAGCTGGATAACTCCTCCCAGCTTCCCAGATAATTGTTCGTGGCCGCGGCAATGCCCTTGATCCAGATCGGAGAATCGGTCAGTTCCCGTGCCTTCTTTTCGGAAGCCAGTATAAAGGCTCCGGCGCCGCTGGACATGCTGCTGAGTTCCAAACGGCGTAGGGGCCAACCCACCATTGGGGACTTGAGAATCTCTTCTTCAGAATAGGCATTTTTTATGTGGGCAAATCGATTCCGGCTCCCGCACAGGTAGTTTTTGGCCGCGACCTTGGCAAAGTCAGCCTCGGTGGCCTTGCTCTTTCTCATATAGTCCATGGCCAGGAGACTATAGCTCTGCCAGGCATTGAGCCCGACGGGACCGCGAAAAACAGGGTCCTGGTTCGCATTCGTGACGTAATCAAAGTCAAACTCGATCGTGTCCGAAGAAGCCACCACAACCACCTCAGCAGCCCCGGACAGAATACTGGCCATGCCGGACATGACACAGTGAAGCGTGCTGGTTTCGATGCGGATGGAATCTCTCTCGTACGCGCCTGCCGCCGGAGCCAGCATGCCATTGCTGATCGTGATCCCATCTTGGCCATCCATCGTTGCGATCACCACGGCATCAACATCTTTCTTCTTCAATCCAACTTTTTCTAAGGCCTCTTTCGCGACAACGAAGGTAGCTTCATCGTTCCACATTCCAAGCTCGTTCGGCCCTTTGTAGTCTAGTAAGTCGTAACTTACTATGGCCACGTTTTGATCCATTGTTTTCCTCCCCTTCATTAATCCACTATTGATCATTCCTCATAAGGCTTCTCGAAGGTCTGTCCCTTGTAATGGCTGCGTTCGAGACTGCCGGGCTCTGCCCAGAGGATCTTGGGACTTATCTTCAGTCGCTTGCTCATGGTCTCGACGATCTCCTTCTCCAGCTTGTCCAACTCGTCTCCGGAAATTCCCTCGCCGTGCTCGACCCGAATCTTGAGGGGGGGCACGACACGTGGCGGTTTTTCGTCGAGGACGACCCTCATCTCGCCGGTGACCCGCGGCACGAACTCGTTGACCACGCCCTTCAAGTGACTGGGATAGACCATTACGCCCTTGACCTTGAGCATGTCGTCGGAGCGGCCGATCACTTTGTAGCGGAAACCGGTGCGGCCGCAGGGACAGGGCTCGGTGAAGACTTGGTGGATATCGCCCAGGCTGGTTCGTATCATCACCCAACCGTCAGCCTCGAGGATCGTGAAGACGGCCTCCCCCTTGGCGCCATGCTCCCAGGGGATGGGCTCCTTGGTCTCGGGATCGACCAGTTCGTAATAGTACAAGTCGTCAAGCAGCGAATGCATGCCCTGGTATTCTTCATGATCACAAGAGAAGCCGAAGCCCGCGCCGCAGTCGTAGATCTTGGCACCATACGCGGACTCAAGCTTTTTTTTAATTTCCGGTATGCCCGCGCCGGGCTCACCTCCGCAGACCAGTGTCTTTAAACCAAGTTCGGAAACTTCCTTGCCGACCACCTTGGGGGCCTGCTCGACGAGATACTCGGCCAGCGAGGGTGTGCCCGCGTAGACAGTCCCTTTGAATAGGTTTTGCATGAGCAGGATCCGTTCGCTCTTGGCCTCAGCCCCCACCGGCAGCATAGTCGAGCCGATCTTTTGCATGGCTATCAAGTTGGGAATGCCCGCGATCACCATGGACAGCGCGAAGCAGAAGAGGATGCGGTCGTTTGAACGGATGCCCGCCCGCCACCCTCCCCTGGCCATCATCTCGCCCCACAGGTTCTGGAGGTCAGCATTGGTCATGGGATAAGGCGTAGGCACGCCGGTGGTGCCGGTGGTCGTTGCTATATAGTCCAGCTCGTCCACGCTGATCGGCATGATCTGATCCAGCGCCTTGATAAAGTCGCCACCGCAATCCATCACCACCTGGCGCAGCGCGGCCTTATCAAAAAGTCCTATCTTCTCCTTGAACTCGTCAAAGCTCCCGAGTTCTTCGGGATCGAGCTTGGCCTTGCTTATCATGTCAGCGTAAAAGGGCGCGTTCGTTTTAAGCCTGGCCAACATCTTCTTCAGCTTGGCAAGCTGAATCTTTTCCATTCCCGGGGTATTGAGAAGAGGTTCAATCTCCATGTCCCAGTATTTTCTCTCTTCCATAGGATTCCTCATTGCTAAAATCTAAAGGCTAATCGCTAAGACCTTTCTTACTTTGTTTATCGCGTGAGGATCGTAATGCTCATGGCGGCGGATTCAAGACCTGAGCCAATTCCTCCGCCGTTATGGGCGAGAGCTACCCTGGCACCCTCTACCTGCCTCTTATCGCATTCTCCCCTTAGCTGCCATACCAGCTCTACGAGCTGGGCAACGCCTGTTGCGCCAATGGGGTGACCCTTGGAAAGGAGCCCGCCGCTGGGATTCACGGGGATTTTCCCCCCCAGGGCAGTGACGCCTTCTACTGCCATTCGTCCGCCTTCCCCCTTGGGGCACAAG
>JAQYVR010000169.1 GCA_030145395.1 Desulfobacteria bacterium | reverse complement strand
CTATTTGAAGTATCCAATCAGTCGTAGCATGTGTCAGGTATACATTTCGGGCAGCAGAGAAGTCATCACACCACTCAAAATGGAACACCTTGGCACCAAAGCTTTCTGCTATGGAGACAGTGTTATCCTTGGAGCCCGTATCCACGACGATGAGTTCATCAGCAACCCCCTCCACGCTTTTCAGGCAACGAGGAAGCGTCTTCTCCTCATCGCGGACGATCATGCACACACTGAGGGTGGGCTCTTTAGACATGATACCTGGTTCAGGGATGATTTTGCTGGGCATACACTGGCACCGCTATTTATCTTGTTAATGACATTAGGGAGTGCTGAAGTGTCAGAAACGGCATAAGGCTTAAGGCGTATGGCTCAAGGCAAAATGTTTTCCCCGTGGGCCTTGCGCCAGCTATTCTTGACCCATGACTCAAGTACTCCAAGGAACGATTTAATAACAGATACTCTCTGGATGGCAAGTCACAGCAATGTCCTGAAGGCGTGGATTTTCTGTTGTTGCGGGGAAACAGAGTACGAACAAAGCTTACAGTCTTCTAACAAGGCGAAAACCCATCAGATGGTCCTTATAGTCGGGAACCTCGCTGAACCGAGTAGCTGCTCGGCAGCCCAATGCGAAGCTGTCCCAGCTCCCGCCCCGGCACACCCGGAAGTCTCCTGAAGAAGGCCCGGTCGGGTCTGTTACAGGGCCCACAAAGGATTCCTCATACCAATCATGACACCATTCCCACACATTGCCCGACATGTCATACAGGCCCCACGCATTTGGCTTCTTCCCAACAACAGGATGGGTGCCGCAACGAGGACACGCATACTGTCTCTCAGACCAGGTCGAGCAGTCAAAGGCACCCTCATATTCTGCGCAGCTGTTGCCGCCGTACCAACCAATCTCGTCTAAGGCCGGGGCATTGTTGCCGCCAAGTACTTCCATGGACCCCGTGTATAATTCTGTTTTGCTTCCAGCCCGACAGGCATATTCCCACTCCGCCTCAGTAGGCAGTCGATATTTGTCGGTCTTCTCCCGTTGATTCAACCGTTGAATGAATGCTTGACAGTCGTCCCAGGAAACACTTTCTACCGGACAATTATTCCCACAATGCTTGAATTCGCTTGGGTTATCGCCCATGACGCGTCGCCACTGGCCTTGCGTCACTTCTGTAATGGCCAAAAAGAAACCCCGTGTCAAAGTCACCTGGTGTTGTCCTTCGTCATCATCCCTGCCCAACTCATTGGGCGGGCTACCCATCATGAACGTGCCCGGCTCAATGTAGACAAATCTCACGCCTATGCTGTTCGTAAAGGCGTTTTCTTTTGGGCCTGAGGTATCTGGCGCTTT
This sequence comes from Desulfobacteria bacterium, assembly GCA_030145395.1. Taxonomy (GTDB): domain Bacteria; phylum Desulfobacterota; class Desulfobacteria; order Desulfobacterales. The sequence continues at coordinate 1,644 of JAQYVR010000169.1, read as the reverse complement.
AACCTTTACCAGATGGATATTCAGGTGCCTGTCCTCTCCTGCAGCAACCTCAATCCATTTCTTCTCCAACTCATGCCCAGCGGCTGAGACTTCTATATGGTACTTTCCAGGTTTAAGTAGCATACCCTGGTAAAATTTCGGACGTATGTTCAGAACCCTTACCCGAGCATTCTCAGGGCGCGTTTCAACAAAAAGACGACCAGTCTGCTGTTTGTCACTCCCTATATCAGGGAAGGGTTTTTGACTTGCATTTGCATTAGGAAGACTTTCTTTTGGGTGGAATTCAGGGGTTTCGGTCCGGGGCCCTGCAGACTTCCCGGCGTAATCTTCGGTGCCACCACTTGGCGCATGTCTTGCGCTGCCTATGATGAAAACGCCTACAATAAAGGCCAACAGCAAGAGAATTCTCTTTCTTTCCATGAACAACCTCCGGGCTTTGTCGATGAACCGCAACACCGAGCGCATTCCCTGTTCGACTTGTCCCAATCTATGGGGATTTATCGGTACTGCAGGAGCTTCAAACGAAGATGATTCTACATAGAACAAGAACTTGTGAAAAATCTAAAGGTTTGGATAAGAGATGGACTTGTTATGGAGCTCCACGGGTAAACCCGTGGTCTTCTGCGAAGGCGGATAAAATTTCCAAATGAATGGGAACCCGCAAAGTCTCTCCATCCGGCTGATTCGTATAGATCCTCAGCTGATCGACATTTACGCCTTTCTTCAGCTTTCCCAAAACAGCCTCAATCTGCAGCTGGACCCTCCGATCCCCCAGTTGCCTTATAGAAATGACCTTGAAAAGCGACTTTTCAAGTTCCGCCTTATTGATCTTCAAGCCCTCCCCCCTATTAAGAATGACGGACACCGGACGCCGCATTACTATACCTTTGTCCATCAGCATCTGTAAACGGTCAGGTGATAGACCTCCAAAATTCAAAGTCTTGGGCCGTACTTCAATAGGTGGACTAATGTTGCCATGAATCTTGATCTGTATCTCAGACCTTTCCGGATAGTTGGTCGTGAGTTTGATCTTCCCCGTGTAACTTGAGTCTCCCTGAACCCTGTTCCTGATATTCAGTTCATAACTCTGATCTTTTTCGACTTCCGTCAGGTCCACTTCCACTTTGTCTGGGATGGAGATGGAGGCAAGTTTGACCATCAACGGCTCCTTCTTTTGTCCTTGAAGGTAAACAACAGTCTCAACTGTATCGCCTACGACCCCATTAAGCCTGGCATGTCGAGGGGTAACAAGTACGGGAGCCCATATCTTTCCTTTCAATCCAATGACTAATTCGGGTTGCTTTGGATCATTGCTGAACACATTTGCATTCTTGACAATCTGCCCCTGGTCCTCGATAGTTTTCAGCTCCAGGGTGATTCTTCCCTCGCCACCTGGAGGGATGGTCCGGTCAAACCGGGCCACGGCACAACCTCAATCAGGACTGACGCGCTGAATCTTCAGCTCGGCGTTGCCGCGGTTGAATACCCGAAAGTCATGTGTCACAACCTCTCCCTGCACAACCTGATTAAAGTCATGGATCGGTGTCTCGACTTCGATGACGGGCGCAGCCTCTTTTGCCTCTTCCGCCAGGGTAACGCCCCCCAACAAGAACACGACAAAAACAACACAAAGCAATGATCCGA
>JAQYVR010000129.1 GCA_030145395.1 Desulfobacteria bacterium | reverse complement strand
GTTGTTTTCACTTGAGGCGACAACTATGCTGACACAGGGGGCTACATCCTCCTCCTTTCTCAAAAGTCACGATTTATGAGAAGAAAAACGGCTTCTTATTGATAGAGACATTTAGGAAGCACTTTAATACTTAAAGCTATGGCCACCAAGGATCGATTCCGGGTGGCCATTTATTATTTGTCCCCCCTGTGTCAGCATAGTTGTCGCCTCAAGTGAAAAACAACAGAGGAGACAGCAAGCATGTATTCAAAAGCCTTCCGAACCTTGATGGTTCAAAAGATGACATTCCCAGACCGACCCAATGTTGAATCTCTGTCGGCAGAGGTCGGGGTTCCCCAATCCACCCTCTACCGTTGGGTCAGCGTTGCTGGTAAGCTAATACCTCACGGCGACTCAGTCTCTCCATTTGTCACAGACCTCACACAAAGGCCGCTCAGGATGAAACGACCACAAGACTGGAATGCTAAGGAGAAACTGGCTGCGGTTCTAGAAGCCGCGTCCTTATCCGATGAAGAATTGGGTGCGTTCTTGCGTAGCCAAGGATTGCACGAGGCACAGCTTCAGCAGTGGCGTGACCAGATGCTTGCCGGACTGGAACCAATGACAGTGCCTCGGGGTAAGAAAGCCCCGGAAGGCAAGCGTGTCCGGGAGTTGGAGAAAGAACTCCGTCGCAAGGACAAAGCCTTGGCCGAAACAGCCGCCTTACTGGTTCTCAAAAAAAAAGCCCAGGCCATCTGGGGGGACGAGGACGACGACATGGACAGCTAGAGCGGCAGCAGGTTCTTGATCTGATCGATGAAGCGACCGCATCAGGTGCCAGGTTAAGACCGGCGGCTCAGACACTTGAGTTAACCTCACGCACGATCCAGCGGTGGCGTCGTCAAGACATCGGTGAAGACATGCGTCATGGTCCATTGACCAGACCGGCGAACAAGTTGTCCGCGAAGGAACGGAAACAGGTTGTAGCTATTGCCAATGCGCCGAAATATAGAGATCTATCACCCAAGCAGATCGTGCCACGTTTGGCTGATGAAGGCGTGTACGTCGCCTCGGAGTCAACCTTTTATCGTATCCTGCGTGCGGAGAATCAATTGGCACATCGGGAAAGATGTCGTCCTGCCACTCATCGACGGCCTCGGGAGAAGGTCGCGACAGGCCCATGTCAGGTGTGGTCTTGGGACATCACCTATTTAAAAACCACGGTTGCTGGACGTTTCTTCTATCTCTATCTGGTCATGGATGTCTGGAGCCGCAAGATCATCGCAGCAACTGTCTTTGACAAAGAATGTGGTCAGAATAGCGCACTGATGCTGGTCGAAGCTTACCATCGCCATGGTGTCGATCCAGATGGACTGGTTCTTCACTCAGACAATGGTAGCCCGATGAAAGGGTCCACTATGCTGGCTACTCTACAACGTCTGGGCGTGGTTCCCTCATTTAGTCGCCCTGGCGTGAGCAACGACAATCCGTTCTCGGAGTCATTGTTCCGGACCTTAAAATACCGCCCTGAATATCCCAACCGGCCGTTTGCAAATGAATGGGATGCTCAACGCTGGGTCGATGGCTTCGCTAATTGGTACAATACTGAGCATCTCCACAGCGAGATTCGCTTTGTGACTCCTGATAGTCGACATTACGGACAGGAGGAGGCCATTCTGAACCAGCGAAAAGAAGTCTACACTCAAGCACGACAGAAGAATCCCAACCGCTGGACTGGAGCGATCCGCAAATGGGAACCCATTGCCATCGTTCAACTCAACCCGGAACGGAAAAGGCCCTCCGAAGAGGACCTTTGTAAGGAAGCAGCATAACGAGAAGAGACGACAACTATCTTGACACCCGCCGAAAACAATCTATGAATTAATTGCGAGAGGAATTGTGAGAAATAATTGAGATACGTTTGCTATGATGCCGCGTGATGGGGATGACTTCTTATAAGTCAGCCTTTGTAGGAGGTCGGCATAAAAGGCATAATTATGTAGGCTACTATTCTAAAGTAGGATTTATTAAAGTGGAAGAGGACAACTGCCCTTACCATGTAGAGCCAAATTCATTGATCGCGGATCACTATGGATCTTCAACAAGGACACGAAATAATAGGGCAACTGGTCGCTGCTTGGCAGAGCCTTCGCATGTACCCGGCCAAACACCCTGCTTGCGTTCAGAGGATAAAGCAGTGCTACGAACAACTGTCTATGCTGCTGATGCAGCAGCCCAAAATTCGTATTGGCATAACAGAAGAAACTCTTTTTGTAGATGATTACCTCTTCACAGACCCATACATATCAGAGACAGAAGCCATAGACATTCTGAATGACCTTAGACTCAAAGGTCTCGAGATAGTACGTGGATTGACGCTTGAGGAATTGAATCTTTTTTTTGCTCTGAGTGTTTACTGTCTTAAGTCAGACAAAAAAATTGAGAATGCTCACGATCTTAAAAAGCTACACCATCTGCGTATTATCACTTCACAGGAAGAAAATGAAAAACCGCGTGCTGTCTATAATGCCGCGATGCAAGCTGTTGACCAGGTTTTCAACGACATTAAGGGAGGACGTGTTCCTTCAACAGAAGGCCTTCGCAATGTTTCAAAAAGTATGGTTCAGTCAGTTCTGCGTGAGAAACATGCCTTGTTTGCTCTAGCCCAGATCAAGGACTATGACAATTACACATTCAACCATTCGGTAAATGTTGGCATTATTTCACTGACCGTTGGTCATGCCTGCAACATTGACCCAAAACAGCTCCCTCTATTGGCCTTCGGCGGCATGGTGCACGATATCGGCAAGCTGAAAATATCCACAAAAATCCTTAACAAGCCAGGGAAGTTGACCAAGGAAGAATATGATTTGATGAAAAATCACCCTGTTGCTGGAATGGAATTGATCTCCAAGGTTGAGGGTATTCAACAAGAAGTTGTCGATATGGTGCATTATCACCATTTACACTACAAAGGCTTTGGTGGCTATCCCAGTCGTCCGCGAAGAAACCTTTCTCCTATGGTAGATATGGTCAAGATTGCAGATACCTATGATGCAATAACCACGCACCGGGTTTACAATCGGTCAATGCCGCCCCGTGAAGGTCTCCGGCAGATGAAAGCTGTCCGGGGCAACATTTTGAATCCAGAGTTTCTAGACTATTTTACTTTCCACCTTGGGGACTACCCTGTAGGCAGTCTTATTCGACTAAAAAATGCCGAAATCATGCTGGTCATCGGTTTCGGCGAATTAGGCAGCAACCATTTAAGGTTGCGTCGATTAATAACTGCGAATGGGAAGTCGGACCCCGAAAAAAACTTAACAGAACTACTGCCGAATGAACACGATTTGATAGTTGCTGACATTGACCCTACGACTCGGGGGATCGATACCTCGGCCTACTTCGACTGATCATGCAAACCGGAGCGCACCGACGCGACATTCTTATAAGTCACGACTTGTGAGAAGAAAAACGGGTTATTATTGATAGAGACATTTAGGAAGACAAAACTATGGCCACTTGGATTCAATTCTGTGTGGCCTTTTCTTATATGTCAGGGTAAGTCAGAATTATGTATTTCGGCCAATTTTACGCACTCAAAACAATGCAGTATAAATAGGAATACTTGACAGGCCTGTTTTCAGAGATAACATAAAAAAACAGGCGAAAGATTTCCCGATAAAGCCAACCTTCTCGTGAGAGAAGGACGGAAAGTGGCGGGTCTTTACTCCTCAAAAACAACAATAAGATGGCCGAGCTGCCGAAGGATATTATTCCGATGGTCGAGTTCGGCCATTGTTGTTTTCAGCAGCCTGCCACCTCAAGAAGGC
>JAQYVR010000081.1 GCA_030145395.1 Desulfobacteria bacterium | reverse complement strand
CTCCACTATAAAAGGTTCCTCCTGCTCAAGAAGGTCACCCATCTCGGCCTCAACCTGTTCCGGGTCCTCACCCGCCTCCATCCGTTGTAGGGCTTCTTCCATGCTCGGCCCAAGGCCAACACCTGCTGCGTCAGAGAGCTTACGCATTAGGTTGGCAGCCTGGCGCGGATCATCTTCGTTGATCCCCTCGGCTTCACGGGCCAATAGACTCATGGCTTTTTCCATTTTCGCCTCATCAACAGGAAGATCATCCAGCTCGCCCCCCTCCTTTGCACCCGTGAGTCTGGCAAAAGTAGACATCTGCCTCTTCAATTTCTTTTGTTTGCACTTGGGGCAGCGAGGTCGTTTGGTAGTGTTCACGGAGCTCGAAAAGAAGTTGAATATCGTATTACACTCTTCGCAATAAAACTCGTAAATAGGCACAGAATCTTCTCCTCACTTCTCCCCGATTTGGAGAGCCTGCTTTTCACAGCAGCGCCCTTGTTTCCCGGATACGTAAGCCCAAAAAGCGAAAGGCCGCCCCGTGGGCGGCAAGCTTCAAAGGGTGACCATCACCTGCGGACGAGTGCACGCAGCGTTCTATTATTGTTTTATAATAAGGATGTAAGGGATGGGTCAATAGAATAATGGATGGGACGCTTTCTTTTTCCGTCACAAAAAAAAAGGTGTGCCGCGCATCTGCACTGCACACCTTTCAGAATCAGGATATCATCAACCCTTGATCTCTATCTTTCTTGGATGGACTGCCCCAGATTTTGGGAGTCTGATGTTAAGCACCCCGTCTTTGTAAGTTGCATCAACCTTGTCAGCTTCGACCTCGTCGGGAATTTGCATAGTCCTGAAGAATGTCCCGTAACGTCTTTCCACACGGTGGTATTGTTCATTATCCGCTTTCTTTTCGTGCTTTTTCTCCCCTTCGATGGTCAGTATGCCGTCTGACACAGTAATGTTGATATCCTTCTTGTCGATGCCCGGGACCTCAGCCTTGACAATGAGCTCCTTGTCAGTCTCGGACACATCAAAGGCCGGCACCCACTCGGTGTCTTCAACGGCTATACCCGGCAAGGAAAAGTCGCCAAAGAAACGATCAATAAAGTCCCGTTCCGGACGGCCCAGCGATCCTGTTCGTCTGAGTATTGGTGCAAGAGCAAACATACTATCCACCTCCTTCCTTTATGGTTATCAAGCACTCTCGATCACACAAAAAAAATAATCACTCTGGGGGGGTAGTCAAGATATTACACTTAAGATACCACCCACACGGCCCGGCCGGATGTCTTATCAAGAACATATCTGGAGACGCTTCCGATAAAGAAGGACTGGTTCGCGCCTCGCCTGCCAATGACAACTGTACCGTAGTCTCCTCTGTCTGCTTCATCTGATATCGCCTTGCCAACGTCCATGACACATCTGACCACTTTGAGTTCTATCTGACTTTCCTGGAAGCCTGCTTCTCTGAATTTGTGCAGGGCCTGGGCATAGAAATGGTCAATACATTGTTTTGCACCTTGGACAATAACCTCCCCGGCGTCGCTCTCTTTCTCATCAAAATCTATAACGCAGTAATCTCTGAGCGTTGGTGCCACATGAAACAAGGTGACTTTGATCGCATCGTTTTCCCCAACCATGAATCCGAGATGATCAACGGCCCGAAGGGAGGGCTCAGAACCGTCCACGGCCAGCATGATCTCCATGGACGTGACATCGCCGTCAACTACCCACACGGGGATCACGCTGGAGTGCTCCACCAAACAGGTGGTCGTGCTCCCCATAAATGTTTCCTCTATGCGGGAAAGTCCTCTTCGTCCCACAAGAATTGCATCATAGAGTCCCTCCTGTGCCAAGTCCAGGATATCCTTGGAGATTCCCATCACCTTTTGTCGGGTGGCAGTTTCGATTCGCTTCTCGCTTACCCCCATTCCAGTCATTCGGGTTTTGTGTTTTTCCAGGATGCCATGCGCGAGCTTTTCATTTTTCCGAATCATCTTTCTCAGTTCGGCCTTGGCCTTGAGACTGATTGCAGCCTCGTCCAGCAGATACTGTGAGATGGTAGGCTGGACATAGAATAGAGAGTAAGTCAGATTCTGCACAACAGAAGACATCCTGACGGCATATTCAACCGCATGCGTTGAATGGATCGATCCGTCAACAACCAACAGAATCTTCTTATCCATGATGGTTCCTCTCTTCTCCTCAAATGGAGCTCTCACATTAAACATATCGTAGCCCAAGTCTGATAGTACAACAATATCAAGATTTCAAGCTCACAATAGACGCTAACGCTGCAAAAGCCGAGGGTGCTGTAAATCCAAGGCGTCCAAGGGTGAGGCTGTCCGCCTGAGTTATTGCCATCTGGCAATAACTGTGGCGGGCCTGGTTGTGGGTCCGGGAAGACCGGCCAGGATATCCGGCTTTCGGGGTCGACACCCTATCCCCGGAAAAGGAGCATATAATCTAAAGCTATTCTGTGTCGAATGGAACATGGAATCAACTGTTATGAAACGCGGGGTTGAAGATATCAAATGGATATCATAACATTTTGAGGATGGTCGAAACTAGAGATAATATGGCATTATGATAAGCGCAGACTCTTACGAGGCAGCTACAAGATGTGGACATAGGAAAGGCAGGGCCATGATGACCCTGCCTTCATTCTTGGATAATCAAGAATTGTGGAGACGGTTGTTGCCCATCTCAACCGAAGAAGGATGATGGGAATTGTTGTAGGGCCTATACTTCCGACTTCAATGGCCCCACCAGGGCCACCTGGGTCCCTTGACCAAGCTTGGAAGCCACCTTGATCTGTCCGCCTAAGGGCTCCAATCGTTCTCGGATGCTGAACAAGCCAAACCTGTCGCCTTGGTCAGTACCACTCTCCATCTCCGCAGGATCGAATCCAACACCGTCATCAGTGACGTCAACTCGAATTTCATCCCCACTTCTCGCAATGAATACCTTTGCAGTGCGCGCCTGGGCATGCCTGACAACGTTGGCCAGCAACTCCCGCACCGCTTGAAACAGAAGGACACTAACATCATGGCTCAGCGGCTTTGGCTTGCCATCGTCCTCAAAGTCCACTGTAATGCCGTGCTGTTTCTGCATTTCTTGTGTGAGCCACTCCATCGCCGCTACAAATCCCAGCTGGTAGAGAACAGGAGGACTGACTTGGGAAACCAGGGATCGCGTATCTTTGATAGCCTCATCAACTACCTCGATGACCTCATCCACGGCTCTTCTCAGACTGGGGGAAGTGGCCAATTCCCGGGTTGTTCCCAACTTGATCTTCGCAAAAGCTAAGTTCTGGCCGATATGCTCGTGCACCTCAGTTGCAATACGACGCCGTTCCTGCTCCTCGGCCAAGGATAATGCGGACGCGAGAGACCGTAGTTTCTTTTGATACCCGAGAAGCCTTTCTTCTACCCGGCCGCGCTCGGCAAGCCGCTCTTCTTCAATTTCAAAGACATCCCAGAAGAGACGCGCAGCAACATGGTCCATCAATCGGACGTGGTCAGGCTTTGACCGGAGGATTTCGTGCGCCACCCTGTCACGACCCGTTAGCTCAATGAT
>JAQYVR010000052.1 GCA_030145395.1 Desulfobacteria bacterium | reverse complement strand
GCTTTCCTGCACGGACTGCCATGAACCCCATGGTTCTGAAAATGAATGGCTGCTGCGGACCACAGTCAACGGAAAAGACAATATTACGGTAACATTTCCTGGGGATTGGTACGAGTTTTGTACGGCCTGCCATGTGATGCTGAACCCAGATATGGCGTACCACACGAAAAGAGGTCCTATTTATCCTACATGTCCAGAGTGTCATGTACACGATGAGGGTTATGCCAATAACAATTTCTGATTTAGTGAGGGGCATTGAAGGGATGGGACAGCTTTGATTCTTTGTTGGGCGGTTTGAACCACCACTGTCAATATCTGCTATCTACATCTGACTCATAACACCTTCAAAATCTTGTGATTTGTTCTTCATAGCTCCGATCCGAACTATTAGTGACTGCCATGTTCGCAGCCCTCTCCTCAAGCTAAGTAACAGAAATCCATATTACGAAATCCCGGCAATCAGGGTTTCATCCCGCCTACCGTAACTAATACAATCAAGAGACAGCCGCCTTCTAACCGATCATTCGACCATGCCTTGCCTGTAGTTGGATCACCCAGGCATTTCTCCAACGATTTTGGGTGCTTTTCTTCCGTCAAAATTGGCATTTCACCCAATTGGCTTTTTGTTTTGATCTGATACTAATGATCCTGCGGGATTTTGTACGAAGTAGTCTCCTGTTCCATTTTTCGGGATGTCTTCCATCGACCGGGGATCAAACGAAGAAGGGCACCAAAACGAACGGGATGCAAGGAGGCAGTGACATCAGGCACTTACAGACGATTTGTGTTATTCTCATAGGCCTCCTGGCTCCAGGAGGTATCCTAATACTGGCGTTGAAGGCTCAAGAGTTGATGGGTCGCAAACGCCGGGCAGAGAATGGAGCCGAACATACGGAGGGAACCAGATTGGACAGGTGTATTGCGTTATTAAGACACAGGTTCTGATATCACTTGCATATCTCAAATCCCACCTGCCTGATGCTTGCCCAAGCACGAGGCGTCAATAGCCCAGCCACCCTAAGAGCCTTCATGGCATATCGCCGTTACCCTTGACACGCAATTCAATTCTGCCTATGTTTCCTGCATCTAAAGTCGTGCAGGTAAGTTTTCATCAGTTTCTCTTTAAGCGGATTGGTCACCGACTTCGACGGAGGTTTACGATGAACCTGATCGGGAAGATTGCGACGGCAACAGTGGCGATAGTTGCCGTTCTGGCTGTAACGGGTCAAGCGTACGACCGTATGGGCCCCGAGGCACGCAGGCGCGAGGTCCGGGACAAAGTAGGTAGTGTTCCCGAAAGGATCCTGAAACTTCAGAGTATCGAGAAGGTGCAGCCTCCTTCTATCGATGGTGCGATTGCCATTGCGCTGAAAGCAGCAAAAGAGGCGGCACGCCCGTTGATAGACAGAACATTCCACAAAGGGAAACATCTGATTGTTCCGGATGACTTTAAGACGATCCAGAGCGCGATCGATGCTGCCCAGAGCGGTGACATCGTCGTTGTCAAGCCAGGCACGTACTTTGAATTGATCGTGATGAAAGACGGTGTGAAGCTGATCTCTGATTCAACAAAAGGTGGCGAAGAACCTGTGGCCGTGGAGGGCGCACGGATGAAGCTTCCGCGCCGCACACTGCGCACGATCATAGACGGTTCAAAATCAAAGACGTCACGTAACGGCATAATTGATTTCGACGCCGGCCTAAGCCGAAGCACTATAGTCGACGGCTTCACGCTCCAGAATCTTCCGAAGCAGGACCACCACATCCCCGGGCACGCCCACGGCCTTAACGTGCGCGGTGCGAGTCCTGTTATCATGAACTGCTACGTGCGAAACAACGGAAGTACGGGTATTGGCAACCACGTCGTGTATACAGACCAGGATAGTCCTATTTCGAAGCGCGACTTCCGCTGGGCCAACGTAAAACACAGGGCGGAAGGGGTGATCTACAACAATATCATCCGTGGTAACCTGGGGCTGGGCATAGGGTGCAACCATTTTTCCGCGCCGTATATACTTGGCAACGAGGTCTTCGTAAACGACGACTCTGAATTGGGCGACAAGCCCTCTCCGGGCATGGGGGCCAAGCATGGCGCGGCGCCTACTACCATCGGCAATATCGTCCACGACAATCCAGGCGGCGGAATCCTGTGCGGGGTAGGCAAACCCCAGGGCACTCATGGCGTCGATCGTCCGACGCACCCTACGGTGATGAAGAATGTGTTGTACCAAAACGGAAGGCTGCGGCCGGCGGTCTCCTCAGGCGGGGGTGGATCAAAAGAAATGCCTGTGCGTTTCGTAGGCAATTTCGTTTATGACACGGACTACTTGGGTATTGGTCTTCAGAAAGGCGCTGTTGGAATCATTGAGGAGAACATAGTGCTCGGGACAGAGGGTCCGGGCATTGCGGTCAATGGTTCCACTGCACTCAAATTGAACCGCAACAAGGTGAAGGGGGCGAAGGGGCCAGGGTTCGTGATCACGGACGGCGCCAAGGTCGTCGAGATGGTCGGAAACGCAGCAGATTCAAACTCGGGCCCGCGATTCCTGTTGCGGCCGGGCAGCACCATCGCCGGCCCGGATGAGTAAAGCCCCGTCCCAATATGGGAGATTGGACGCCGGTTGCTGCAATTATTCTTTTATCCTGCCTATCTCCTTTTCTATCTCATCGAAGATGTCTTCTATTTTATACAAGAGCCGGTCGGCTTTTGATAGCTGCCAGTCGGCAACATGTTCCTCTATCTGCTCATAGAACTTGTGGAGTGCGGGTTTGTGTTTGAGGAAAAGCTCTCTGAAAGGAGGATCTCCTTCGAGCTGATATAGGAGCTTATCCAGGTCCCCGACTATTTGTAAGAGTGAAGGGCTCTCATCAACCCATGCCTCATCCAGATAACCGAAACGACGGGCAATTCTTGGGTATACTTCCTTCAAACCCTTTTTGTAATAGGGCAGGATCCGAACCGTCAATTGCATATGCTTGCTCATGTTATTCTCCTCATCTTTTTGTGTTTCTCATTGGCACGGCCAGGCTCAGGTAATTCCCGTTCTCCTCAAACATCAGTTTCTTGTCTACCATCATCTGCAAAAAAGGCACGATCTTTTCCTCAGCGACCTTCGGAAAATGGCCAAGTATACTTTTGAGAGAACGATGCCTTTGACAAAAAAGGTAGATCGCCCTGGACATTCCGACGAGACGATGCGTCAAGGGTTCGGCATCAAGCCGCTTCTGGCGTATAATCAAAAAGTCCCGTCCGTCCCGAAAGCTGAGGATGGGAGCACGCGAATGACCCTTGCGGATCCCGTCGTAAGTCCTTTTCCAGGCCCCGATCTTCTTCTTGACCGGGTGCCAGAGTCTTCTCTGATGCCCGAGGTCGCCGCGGTAGGCCTGGATCATGAAACGCACGGAACGGAAAACGTCAGGGGGAAACATTACGGCGTAATTCGGATGGTTGAAGACCGCCGAAAGCCCGAAGGCCCCGGGGGTCTGCCACACAGGGCTCGCAAGGCCAAGCCAGAAATGGACGAATTTGAGCGGGCGGAATGGCAGGGTGAACTCCAGGTTTCGCAAAGTCTCCTGCACATCCTCGTCGTCACTTCCAGGGAAATGGAGTATCAGGTTCGAAACATTTTCAATTCCAAGTTCTTCGCAGTGCTTCATGATCTCCAGGTTCTGGATGGCTGTGGTGCCTTTGTTTAGCTTCTTAAGCAGCCTTGTGCTGAGGGCTTCAATACCGACCTGGACTTCCTGTGTGCCCGCGACCTGCATGGCCTCCAAAACGCGCCTGGGTGTGGAGGCCCGGATCTCGGCGAATAGACGGAAGTCTTTTTTTAGCCCGGGAAACTGTTCAAAAATACTTTGTGACTCCTTCACTGGCAACAGGTTGTCCATAAAGGCCACGGAAAGTGTCTTATGCTTTGCGGTCAGGTGATCGATCTCGGAGACCACCTGGGGCGGAGTCTTCGACCTGTAACCGTCCCACTGGAGGTTGAGATTGCAGAAAGCACATCCCGTGGGTTTGCCAGTGCCTCGGGCCCGGCGCCACCAGCACCCCCGGGAAATTTCAGCCGAAAGGGTTGGGAAGAAAGTCTTCTCCGGGTCAAAGGTCTCCAGAAGTTGGAAGTAATCATCGTAGTCAGGGGGCGGAAGCTTACTCAAGGTGTCCACTTGGGAGAAAGAGAGAGGTGTTGTTCCCTTATTCTCCGCATTCCGAGTGACAAGTCCTGGAATTGGGGGTAGGTCCTCTTTGTCTTGCAAGTTTTTGAGTTGAAGGACCAATTGGCTCAGCGGAAGCTCGCCTTCGCCATTGACCACAAAATCGATCTCAGGAAACATTTCAAGCAGCCCGTGGATTGTGTCACCCGAAAACATGGAACCCCCCACTACCACAGGCAGATTCGGAAAGGCTTGCTTGATGCGCTTAATAAAATAGAGCGAAGACGTGAGCTGACAAAGACATAATGAAAAACCTGCAAGCCCGAAGCTCTCCCAGTTTATGCCGTTGATGAAGCTGTCGGACACGCCCTTGACCTGATATGTCAGCGCCTTGAAATCCGTTTTTCGAATGTCGGATTTTCCCCTGACCCCTCGGTAGAAGACCTTTTCAATCTCTTTTGCACGTTCAGGATAGAGCAGGGCGGCATACACGGATTCAGCTATCCAGGTCCTTTCTGAGATGGCTCCATACAGTTTGTATCCTATGGATTCGGCCAGTTTAAGATAGAAGTGAAGGGCGTGAACGTTTAACTCGGGAAACTGGGCCCTCAAATAGGCCTTGAGGGCACCAAGCTGAATGGAAGGGCGGCTATAAAGGGGCCAAGGTGTTGAAACCAAAGCAACGTGTTTCAATTGAGCGTTTGCTCCACTTTCATGTCAATCAACCTGCAACAAGAAGAACACACGGTTACTTCATGCCTTTCACGTAACGCCGGCCACCACAATAACAAACCCGCCTTTCTAAGTCAAAGAGACCGGATGCCCCCTTCCAGCTTAGAAAGACCGCCGCAAACGGAACATACTTATGAATTACTATAGAAGTAATGGGAAGAAGTCTCTATATCTCGATTCTGACAGTCATTCCCAACATATTGTGTTTTGCCTGTCGTATTGGGAGGTTTCAATAAGCTCTCTTCACTCTTCCCGCAGCCTATCTCCAACTGTCCGATTTGCCTATCGAAAGGCCCTGGGGGCTATCCAATGAAAAACGCAAGTCAATCGTTAAAGACCGATGCCCAGGGGGAGCGGACGCCTGTGGGAGATAGGTTTCTAAGGAGCTTTCATAGCCTGATCCGCACGGCAGAGATCCATCAGGATAACAATCGCTTACTGATTGGGTGTGCCAAAGAATTCATTGGCGCCCTGGAGCAGTATTGTGTGGATGACGACCATTTGACGATTCAGATCGCACACGGGAGGTTCTTCTTACAGGACGCGAAGCTTCTGTACGCGCGTGAATCCTTCAACTTAGTGCAGGAGATGCTCCATTACTTTGAGCAGCGACAGCTTCCAGGGCTTCGTTTCTCGTCCACCCTTGGCCAGGCACCGTTTGAACAGATCTTCAGTTTTGCACGCCTCCTGAATGAGGCGGAGCGGCACCAGGATTCCTTGGCCTGGCTCGTTGAGAAGCTGGATGAGCATACTTTTCCATGGGTTCAGGTCTTGAACGGCCGGGAGGTAACCCCACAAAACCGTGACCTCTTACGCAAGGAGATGGCCCGAAAGACCTATGGGGATGCTATGACCTCGGTAAAAGAAGTATCCGAAAAGATGATTTCTCAGCGTCGAGTGGGAGTCCGCAAGCTCAAACGGATTGTCCAAAACATGGTGGATTTCCTTGGAGAAGATGTGTCCATTCTCCTTGGAATGAGCACTATTCGAGACTATGACGACTATACTTACACCCATTCGGTAAACGTGGCAATACTCTCCTTGTGTCTTGGAAAGCGAATCGGTCTATCGCGAACATCTTTAACAAACTTGGGGATCTGTGGGCTGGTTCACGATTTGGGGAAGGCGGAAATACCCGTAGAGATTCTCAACAAGCCAGAGAAGTTAAGTGCCGAAGAGCTTAAAGAGATTGAAAAGCATCCCTTGAGAAGCGTAAACCAGATTATCAAATTACGCGCCTCCAAGGATCTTAAGGCCAAAATCATGCTGGCGCCTTTTGAACATCATTTGAAATACGATCTTTCGGGTTATCCCCGGATTCAGAGAAAGAAACCGATGAGCATATTTGGAAGTATCGTGACCATAGCAGACGTCTTTGATGCCCTCACCTCCCCTCGGATCTATCGTTCCAAGGTTTTTGGTCCTGACCTTGCTCTGGGGTATATGATTGACAGGGCGGGCAAGGATTTTGACCCAATTCTGTTGAAAATCTTTGTCAACATGCTTGGGGTCTACCCGGTGGGAACACTTCTGATGATGGACACGGGGGAAAAGGGCCTCGTAATCGGTACTTCTGAAAACGCCGATATAACCCGACCTCAAGTCATGTTGTTGGTGTCCGACGGTCAAGGCAGCTTTAAGAGAGGAAATATAGTTCGCCTGACAGAACGTAATCACTACACGGGTTCGTTCCTGAG
>JAQYVR010000268.1 GCA_030145395.1 Desulfobacteria bacterium | reverse complement strand
TCCGACATCCCCTTCAAAGCCAAATGCTTCGTGATAGCCGATGTCAACGTCGTCTTACCATGATCAATATGACCAATCGTTCCCACATTCACATGCGGCTTCACTCTCTCAAACTTCTTCTTCGCCATCTTCCTGCCCTCCCAGCTTTTACAGGATAATCATAGCAATTCTTACAGTGCCCCTAAAGCTAAGCCCCTTTTTCCTTAATATCCTTGGCAATGGACCGAGGGACTGGCTCATATCCAGAAAACTGCATTGTATAGGTTGCCCGTCCTTGAGTCATAGACCTCAGATCTGTAGCATAGCCGAACATCTCTGCCAGCGGTACCAGGGCGTTGACCATGCGAAGCCCGTTGCGGTTATCTATCCCCTGAATCTTGGCACGGCGGCCGTTCAAGTCGGAGACGACATCTCCAATGAAACCCTCGGGAGAGGCCACGTCCAATGCCATGAAGGGTTCTAGAAACAAGGGCCCTGCCTTTTCGGCTGCGGACTTAAATCCCATGGACCCCGCAATATGGAATGCCCTCTCTGAAGAGTCAACTTCATGATATGATCCGTCAAATATCGTGACCTTTAAGTCCACCATGGCATACCCCCCAAGTATTCCATTAGCGGCGGCTTCCCTAACACCACGCTCAACAGACCTAATATATTCCTTGGGGATTACTCCGCCCACAATCTTATTTTCAACCACAACACCCAGGCCTCGTTCCCCAGGCTCCACCTTAAGTTTAACATGGCCGTACTGGCCACGCCCCCCTGATTGACGAACAAACCTGCCTTCGCCCTCTGATTTGTTGGAAACGGTCTCGCGGTAGGCTACCTTGGGTCTGCCAATTGTCGCATCAACCTTAAACTCTCGCAGCAGACGATCGACAATGATTTCCAGATGAAGCTCCCCCATGCCCGAAATCAAGGTCTGGCCTGTTTCCTCATCAGAGGTAACTCTAAAAGATGGGTCCTCCATTGCAATTTTCGCAAGGCCTGTGCCCAGCTTAGCCTGTGCTTCCTTAGTCTTAGGCTCAATGGCTACCGACATGACAGGTTTTGGCGTGGTCATCGATTCCAACAGGATAGGGCTGTTAGGCTCGCAAAGGGTGTCACCCGTAGTCGTATTCCTGAGTCCTATTGCAGCAACAATATCTCCCGCATAGACCTCGCCAACCTCTTCCCGTTCGTCAGCGTGCATTTTCAGAAGTCTGCCGATCTTTTCCCTCGTTCCTTTAGTGGCATTCAATACAGCAGCCCCTGATTTTAGCTGTCCTGAATATATACGCAAGAAAGTTAGATGTCCCACATAAGGATCGGTCATCAACTTAAAAGCCAAGGCCGAAAACGGGGCAGAGTCATCTGCCATCCGCAGCTCTTTCTTTCCCTTCGGGTCCACACCATCTACGGGCAGAACATCTGCAGGGCCTGGGAGATATCTGATTACGGCATCCAGCAGGGGCTGAACACCCTTATTCTTGAATGCAGCTCCGCACAAGACCGGTATCCGCTTCAGAGAAAGCGTAGCATTTCTAATAGCTTGCACCAAGTGATCAGATGAAATCGGTTTCCCATCAATGTAACTCTCCATGATAGACTCATCGACATCCGCTATGGACTCCAGAAGTTCGATGCGTTTATCTTCGGCCATCTTTCGAAGCGATTCCGGGATATCGGTCTCTTTGAAATCGACCCCCAGATCTACATCGTCATAAAGCAACGCGCTCATCGAAATCAAATCAACAACGCCTACAAAACTATCCTCATGCCCTATAGGAACTTGGAGGACAACAGGCTCCGTCTTCAGCATGACCCGCATCTGTTCCACGCAACGGTCCATGTCAGCTCCAATCCTGTCCATCTTGTTGATGAACGCAATGCGCGGAACTCCGTACCTATCAGCTTGGCGCCAGACTGTTTCCGACTGTGGTTCCACCCCCCCAACGGCACAGAAGACCGCAATGGCTCCATCCAGGACCCGGAAGGACCTTTCCACTTCTACGGTAAAATCGACATGCCCTGGTGTGTCAATAACGTTGATGCGATGATCCTTCCAGAAACAGGTCGTGGCTGCCGAGGTAATGGTTATTCCCCGCTCTTGTTCCTGCTCCATCCAGTCCATTACAGTAGAGCCCTGATCCACCTCGCCCATCTTGTGGGACGTTCCTGTATAATACAGGATCCTTTCAGTGGTAGTCGTTTTTCCTGCATCAATATGGGCAGCGATGCCGATGTTTCTGGCTTTATCTATGGGAACTAATCGTGGCATTGTCTGTCGCTTGTCCTACCATCTATAGTGAGCAAAGGCCTTGTTGGCATCAGCCATTCTGTGTGTGTCTTCTTTTTTCTTGATGGTACCGCCCCGCTGGCCGGCAGCGTCCATCAACTCAGCAGCTAGCTTTTCTGACATACTTTTTTCTGAACGTTTTCGCGCAAACGAAATTAACCATCTAATGCCGAGGGCAGTCTGGCGGCTCGCTCGAACCTCTACTGGCACTTGATAAGTCGAGCCTCCTACCCGGCGCGACTTTACCTCAACGCGGGGTCTGGCATTCTCCATAGCCTTTTCGAAAACCATAAGGGGCGACTCCTTGGTGCTCTTTTCGACAAGCCCGAAGGCATCGTACAATATCGCTTCTGCCGTACTCTTCTTGCCATCCTTCATCAGGCAGTTGATAAACTTCGATACCATCTTACTCTTATACTTTGGGTCAGGCATGGTTGGCCGTTTGGAAATCTCTCGTCTTCTCGACATATATAGCTCCTGCTGTTCGGTTCTTCGGGAATCGTTGCTCGGGAAGTGTGCTCCGTGTTCCGATTTCCGGTTTTCGATTCACGATCTACTTTGGCCTTTTGCAACCATACCTCGATCGACCCTGTTTTCGGTCCTGAACCCCCACAGAATCGAGCGTGCCTCGTACTATATGATAGCGAACTCCAGGCAAATCCTTGACCCGCCCCCCGCGGACAAGCACAACCGAGTGTTCCTGAAGGTTATGCCCCACGCCAGGGATATACGTCGTTACCTCCATGCCGTTGGTCAGACGAACCCTGGCCACCTTCCTCAACGCTGAATTCGGTTTTTTTGGCGTGGTTGTATATACTCGCGTACACACCCCCCGTTTTTGGGGGCACTGCTTAAGGGCTGGCGTGTTGGATTTTTTCCCCACGCGCTTTCGACCTTTTCTTATCAGCTGATTGATGGTCGGCATGAACTCTACCTCACTTCATACTTTTGTATTGGTCACTCTCTCAATCTGCATTCAGTGGTGTTCTTTGGCATCTGGACAAAAGGATAATAATAAACACGTGCTCCTTTCTCTGTCAACCATTTTTTGCGTCATTTGTTCAGGCCTGGGCCACCTCATCCGCCTGATCTGCTCCTGCGTCATCCACAACCTCAAGTACTTCATCCGTTTCTTCAGGTTCCAACGCAATGCGGGTCTTTCTATATTGGATCATTCCTGTGCCGGCCGGTATGATACGCCCCATAATAACGTTCTCTTTCAGGCCCTTTAAGTGGTCAACTTTGCCTGCAATGCTTGCTTCTGTCAGCACCTTTGTGGTCTCTTGAAATGATGCTGCTGAGATAAAACTTTCAGTGCTGAGTGACGCTTTGGTAATACCCAAAAGGACCGGTTTAGCGACTGCAGGGTTTCCGCCCTTGGCTACCACCGTCCGGTTGGCCTCTTCAAAACGCCTCTTTTCCACATGTTCCTCCAAAATGAAGTTGGTATCCCCCGTATCCACTATCTTGACCCGCTCCAACATCTGGCGCACGATGACCTCAATATGCTTATCATTGATTCGAACGCCCTGCAGACGATAGACCTCCTGGACTTCATCTACTAGATATCGGGACAGGTCCTGTTCTCCCTTGATACTCAGAATATCATGTGGGTTGGCTGAGCCCCCCATCAACGGGTCGCCTGCCTTAAGGTAATCCCCTTCCAACACGCTGACGTGCTTTCCTCTGGGAATCAGGTATTCTTTTTTCTCACCGACATCGGGCGGCATTACTGTGACCTTCTGCCTCCCCTTGGCGCCCTTGGAAATACTGACGTACCCGTCAATCTCGCTCAATACTGAGGCCTCTTTTGGTTTTCTGCACTCAAACAGCTCGGCTACACGCGGAAGTCCACCTGTGATATCTTTAGTCTTGGTCGTTTCTCTGGGAAGCTTGGCAATAACATCCCCGGCATTGACCGAATCCTTTTCAGATACCATCAGAATCGCTGACAATGGGAGAAAATAGCGGGCATTGCCACCAGAGGGGAGCTTAGCGGTCTTACCTTTCGCATCCTTGATGGATATCCTCGGGCGAACGTCTGCGTCCTTGTGTTGGACAACGACGTGACTCGCCTTACCTGTCACCGGATCAACCTTCTCCTGCATGGTCTTGCCCGGCAAGACATCCCCAAACTTGACAGTACCCGATGCCTCAGTGAGAATCGGGGTGGTGTAAGGATCCCACGTTGCAAGCAGGTCGCCAAATTTGACCTTTCGGCCGTCTTTGACCATGAAGTGGGCACCGTAGATGACCGGATATCGCTCTCGCTCTCGGCCCTTCTCGTCCAAAATGGCGAACTCTCCGCCCTGGCGGTTCATAACCACAAAGTTCCCGGCTGCATTTTTCACCGTATTTATGCCTATGTACTTTATCCGACCCGGATTTGCAGCCCTGCGATCAGCCTGCTCTACCGCACGACTGGCTGTACCTCCGATATGGAATGTCCGCATTGTGAGCTGCGTGCCCGGCTCCCCGATAGACTGCGCTGCCAGGATTCCGATTGGCGTGCCGATTTCTACGGGCTGGCCGTAAGCCAAATCACGTCCATAGCACTTGCAGCACGCACCCTCTGCGGTTTTACAGGTCAGTATCGAACGGATTCTAACTCTGGTGAGACCCGCGTTGTCTATCTTTTCAACCTTTTCCTCGTCAATCTCTTCGTTGGCAAGTACAAGGATCTCATCACTGTAAGGATCTCGGATATCTTCCAAAGCGACCCGTCCCAGCACGCGCTCGCCAACCCTTTGGATAATCTCGCCCCCTTCTACGAGGGCCTCCACCTCAATACCTGTCAGCGTGCCACAATCGACCTCCGTGGTTACGCAATCTTGGGCAACATCCACCAGCCGGCGAGTCAGATATCCTGAGTTAGCTGTCTTAAGGGCAGTATCGGCAAGGCCTTTTCGCGCACCGTGCGTTGAGCTGAAGTATTGAAGCACGCTCAGTCCTTCGCGAAAGTTGGCCGTAATAGGGGTTTCGATGATCTCACCAGAGGGTTTGGCCATCAGACCGCGCATCCCTGCCAGCTGTCGCATCTGATCCTTGCTGCCCCTTGATCCTGAATCGGCCATCATGTAAACAGCATTGAAACTCTCTTCCTGTATCGGCTCACCCTTTTCATCCAACACCGGCTGGTTCCCCTCGTCCGCAGGGGGAGCAATCTTCATTTCCTCCATCATTTCGTTAGCCACGTCAGTCGTGGACTTTGCCCAAATATCAACAACCTTATTGTATTTCTCCCCGCGAGTTATCAAGCCCTCGGCATACTGGTCGGTGATTTGGGCAACATGCTTTTGCGCCTGATTGATGATGTCCCATTTCTTGCGAGGAATGACCATGTCATCCACGCATATGGAGATGCCTCCCCGAGTGGCATATCGAAAGCCGATGTCCTTCAAGCGGTCTGAAAGAATTACTGTAGCTTTGCCCCCCAAGACTCGATAACAGTGGCGGACCAGATTACTGAGGGCCTTTTTGTCCAGCACCTTATTGATAAGCTCGAACAGAAGCTCCATTCTCTTTTCCATGACTTTGAATATGTGATAGCTCCCATTAGTCTTGATGACATCACTGAACTCACCCACGTCAAGGGCGAACACAGCCTCTACATCGGAGGGACTTATCCCATGAATCTCCTCAAGTTGCCCACGCTGCACCAACCCCATGTCGCCATCCCGGGCACGATCTTCTCCCTTTGAGATCGCTTGTGCTGTCTGGACAAAATCCTCACCTTCCCTCAGATCAGTTAGGGCGCTTTTCGCCTCTTTTTCCGTAGAGACCATGATATGAGACAAGCGCAGAACATGCTCATGAGGCAGGATTTCTCGAAGGATCATACGTCCCACCGTGGTCTCGACACGTTCATTATCCATACGAACCACAATGCTGGCATGGAGGCCTACCTCGTTCGCATCGTAGGCACATCGAACTTCTTCTGGATTGGCAAAAACCTTTCCCTCTCCCTTGGTGCCAGTAACCTGGCGGGTCATGTAATAGATCCCCAATACGATATCCTGAGTCGGTACAATGATAGGATCTCCGTGAGCTGGGGATAGTATGTTGTTGGAAGACAACATAAGTACCAGCGCCTCGATTTGAGACTCTATGGAAAGAGGGACATGGACTGCCATTTGGTCCCCATCAAAATCAGCGTTAAAAGCAGTACAGACCAAGGGGTGAAGTTGTATTGCCTTGCCTTCAATCAGGGTCGGTTCAAAGGCCTGCAGGCCCAGCCGATGCAGTGTCGGAGCTCGGTTCAGAATTACCGGATATTCCTTGACCACCTCGTCCAATGTATCCCAGACTTCGGGGGTTTCCCGCTCAACAAGCTTCTTGGCGCTCTTAACCGTAGTAACCAGCCCCTTCTCCTCGAGCCTGTAGAAAACGAAAGGTTTGAAGAGTTCCAGAGCCATCTTCTTGGGGAGGCCGCATTGATGAAGACGCAATTCCGGTCCGATGACAATGACGCTACGTCCTGAATAGTCGACCCGCTTGCCCAACAGGTTTTGGCGAAAACGGCCCTGCTTTCCCCTCAGAGCATCACTCAAAGACTTGAGGGGGCGCCTGTTCGGCCCTGTAACAACCCGGCCATATCGACCGTTGTCAAAAAGCACATCCACAGCCTCTTGCAGCATCCTTTTTTCGTTTCGTATGATGATGTCAGGAGCCCGCAAATCCACAAGCCGTTTTAGGCGGTTATTACGATTGATTACCCTCCGATAGAGATCATTCAGGTCAGAGGTGGCAAATCGACCCCCTTCCAGGGGGACCAGCGGCCGCACGTCGGGGGGAAGAACAGGAATGACGTCCATAATCATCCACTCTGGCTGATTCCCAGAGTTCCGGAACGCCTCAACGATCTTCAGCTGCTTGGACAGTTTTTTGCGCTTTGTCTCCGAGCCCGTTGCCATGATGTCAGCCCGCAGCCTCTTGTAGTCCTCGTCCAAGTTGAGCTTCTCAAGAAGAGCCTTTATTGCTTCGGCCCCGATCCCTGCCTCGAAAGTATCGCCGTATTTTTCTAACGCCTCCCGATATTTGTCCTCGGGAAGAAGCTCCTGTGGGGCAAGATCAGTCTCCTTAGGATCGATAACGATATAGGCATCAAAGTACAGGACTTTTTCAAGGTCCTTCAGACTCAGATCGAGCAGGTTGCCAATCTTACCCGGCAGGCTTCTCAAAAACCATATATGGGCTACGGGTGTGGCCAGTTTAATGTGACCCATCCGCTCTCGGCGAACCTTGGACTGAATGACCTCGACCCCGCACTTTTCACAAACCACACCCCTGTGTTTCATCCTCTTGTATTTGCCGCAGTTACATTCATAATCCTTAGTCGGGCCGAAGATTTTGGCGCAAAAAAGCCCATCCCTCTCCGGCTTAAAGGTTCGGTAGTTTATGGTTTCAGGCTTTTTGATCTCTCCGTAGGACCACTCTCTGATTTTTTGGGGCGATGCCAAAGAGATGCGAACCGCCGTGTAGCTCAGTGGGTCCTTTGGTCTGGCAAAGAAACTGTATAAGTCTTCCAAGGCGTTCTCCTTTTTCTACGTTTCCTTTTCTTTTTTCTTTTCCAGAAGTTTGATATCTAGACCCAAACCCTCTAATTCCTTGACTAGCACATTGAATGATTCAGGAAGTCCTGCCTCAAGGACATTTTCTCCCTTGACTATTTTTTCGTACATTCGAGTCCTGCCGGCCATATCGTCTGACTTGACCGTCAAGAACTCCTGAAGCGCATAGGCTGCACCGTAGGCTTCCGTGGCCCAGACTTCCATCTCGCCAAGTCTCTGCCCGCCAAACTGGGCCTTTCCTCCTAGGGGCTGTTGCGTCACCAACGAATAGGGCCCTATGGAACGGGCGTGGATCTTGTCGTCGACGAGATGGTGAAGTTTCATCACATACATGATGCCGACTGTAACTTTGGTGGCAAAGGGCTCCCCAGAACGCCCGTCGTAGAGAGTGGCTTGGCCCTTTAAGGGATAGCCGGCTTCGGATAGCAAATCCTTGATCTCGGTCTCCTGGGCCCCGTCAAAGACCGGTGTAATCATGCCGACTCCTTCCCGGTAACGACCGGCAAAATCTTTCAACTCTTGGTCATCCAATGCCTTGATTTGTTTCTTCTGCTGGCTCGCAGGAAAAACAGAATTCAGTTTCTTCCTCAGGGCATCGGAATTCTCGGAACGGATCAGTTCATTGATCTGATCCCCTAATCCTTTTGCCGCCCACCCCAAATGGGTTTCCAGGACCTGTCCCACATTCATACGGGATGGTACACCAAGAGGGTTCAGCACAATATCTACTGGTGTACCGTCTTCAAAATAGGGCAGATCCTCCTCTGGCAGGATGCAAGAGACTACCCCTTTGTTGCCATGCCTCCCTGCCATCTTGTCGCCCACTGACAGCCTTCGTTTCATGGTCACATAAACCTTGACCATTTTGATGATTCCGGGCGGGAGATCATCGCCTCTTGCGTATCGATCAACATGATGCTCAAAGCTCTTACGAACCTGATTGCACTGCTGCCGATATAGCTCCATTATTTCATTCATCTGGACGGCAACTTTGGCATCCTTCAGTTCCATACGGACGATTTGGGACAACGAAATCTTTGAGAGAACATCAGCGGAAATACGGGCTCCCTTCTTGAGAAGCTCAACCTTGCCTTTCTTGAGAGGAGCGGCGCAAGTCTGTCCTACCAAGAGCGCTGTGAGGTTTTCCCTGGTGACTTCCTCAATGATGACAAGCTCGTCGTCTCGATCCCTCTCTATAGCCTCAATTTCGTGTTGTTCGATACTGAGGGCACGGGCATCCTTGTCTACACCTTTCCTGGAAAAGACCTTAGCGTCAATCACAACACCATTTACACCAGGCGGAACCCGAAGAGAGGTGTCCTTCACCTCGCCTGCCTTCTCGCCGAAAATAGCTCTTAAAAGCTTTTCCTCCGGGGATAGCTGGGTTTCGCCCTTAGGGGTAATTTTTCCTACCAGGACGTCTCCCGGCTTGACCTCTGCTCCAAGCCGAATGATACCGCTTTCATCCAGATTCTTTAATGCTTCCTCTCCTACGTTGGGTATGTCTCGGGTAATCTCCTCTTTACCGAGTTTGGTATCGCGGGAGACCGTATCAAATTGTTCAATATGAATGGATGTGAAGACCCCGTCTCGTACCAGACGCTCACCTACCAGAATAGAATCTTCGAAGTTGTATCCTCCCCAAGGCATAAAGGCGACTACCACATTTTTCCCCAGCGCAAGCTCTCCCCTTTGTGTCGCCGGGCCGTCTGCTATTACATCGCCTCCCATGACGAGGTCGCCTTTCTTGACAATAGGCCGCTGATTAAAACAGGTGTTCTGGTTTGAACGAGAGAACTTTCTGAGATTGTAGATGCTTACCTGCTTGTCTGAATTGTCACCATTGCCTTTGTTCTTAACCACTATGCGTTTGGCATCCACTTTCACCACTTCACCTTGGCTGTCAGCTAGGATGGTAACCCCCGAATCTTTAGCTACCACGCCTTCCACGCCCGTAGCGACCAGCGGAGCGTTGCTCACAAGGAGTGGCACGGCCTGACGCTGCATGTTGGAGCCCATGAGAGCCCTGTTGGCGTCGTCATTTTCCAGGAAGGGAATCAGTGATGCCGCGACACTCACCAACTGATGAGGAGAGATGTCCATAAGCTCAATCTCTTCGCGCTTGACCATCAAGAATTCACCAGCAACGCGTGCTGAGACCAAGGGGTTCGCAAATCTGTTCTTTTTGTCCAGGGGAGCATTGGCTTGAGCGATCGGGTGTTTCTCTTCATCCAGGGCACTCAGGAAGTTGACCTCGTCCGTAACCCGGCCTTTTTTGACGACTCGGTAAGGCGTTTCAATAAAGCTATACTCGTTCACGCGGGCATAGGTGCTCAGAGAGACGATCAAGCCGATGTTAGGTCCCTCCGGGGTCTCAATGGGACAAATGCGTCCATAGTGTGTGGGATGCACATCCCGGACCTCAAAGCCTGCGCGTTCCCGCGTCAGTCCACCAGGGCCCAACGCACTTAATCGCCGTTTGTGAGTAATCTCGGACAGTGGATTTGTTTGGTCCATAAACTGGGAAAGCTGGCTGGTGCCAAAGAACTCTTTTATGACCGCAGAAACCGGCTTAGAATTGATCAGGTCATGGGGCATCAACGCCTCAATCTCCTGAAGGCTCATCCGTTCCCTGATGGCACGTTCCATTCTCACCAGTCCGATACGGTATTGGTTCTCCAAAAGTTCCCCTACGGCGCGCACCCGTCGGTTACCCAGATGGTCGATATCATCGACCTGGCCTTGGCTGTCCTTCAAATCGACCAGGATCTTGGTGGTTAGCATGATATCGTCTTTGCGAAGCGTACGCACATTGAGGGGCACATCTTCATTGGACAACCCCAACCGGCTATTCGTTTTGAGCCGCCCTACCGGGGAAAGATCATAATGAGATGGGCTAAAAAAGAGCTGATTACACAGTTGCTGGGCCACCTCTACGGTCGGTGGATTGCTTGGTCGGAGTCTTCGATAGATTTCCAGGAGCGCATTCTCCTCGGTATCCACCTTGTCAAGGATTAAGGTTTTGGATATGGAATCACTGGTCGTAATGTTGTCTATGTAGAGTATGTCAAAAGTAGAGACTTTAGCAGCCAAGATTTTTTCAAAGACGTTTTCATCAACGGGTTCATTATAAGTCGCAATTACCTCACCACTCTTCGGATGCTCCAAGGTATGGGCCAAGATCTTGTTTTCGATGTCTTCAAACCCGACGGGTACACGTTCGATTTTTGCATCCAAAAGCTGTTTAACAGCCTTCTTTGAAACGCGATGCCCCTTCTTGATCAACATCTCACCAGTCTTTGGATGCTTCATCGGTTTTGAAAGACGCTGACCCGCAAGGACGTCCTTATCGATAGTTTTATACAGGCGTTTGCCGGCTACATGGATCGTTTCTGTGCGGTAAAAATAGGACAAGATCTTTTCGCCTGAATACCCAAAGGCCTTCAGAAGCAAAGTGACGGGGAATTTGCGGCGGCGGTCGATCCGAACTTGAACAACATCTTTCGGGTCTATCTCCAAGTCAATCCAAGACCCCCGTACCGGAATAATCCTGGCCGTATAAAGTATTTTTCCACTTGAATGTGTCTTGCCCTTATCGTGGTCAAAGAACACCCCTGGTGACCTGTGAAGTTGACTTACGACGACCCGCTCGGTCCCATTGATGATGAATGTACCCCTATTGGTCATTAGAGGGATGGTACCGAAATAGATCTCCTGTTCCTTGATGTCCCGAATATTCTGGACTTCGGCCTCTCTGTCTGTTTCGTATACCACCAGCCGAACCGTAATTCGCATCGGGATTTCATAGGTCATCGCCTTGTCGGTGCATTCGGACTCGTCATACTTGACTTCTCCAAAGCTATAGGACACAAACTCCAAAGAAGCCGTACCGGTAAAGTCCTTTATAGGGAAGACGCTCTTGAAGGCTCCCTGAAGACCTTCGTTTCTTCTCTTTTCCGGCGGGACATCCTTCTGCAAAAACCGGGCATACGACTCCTTTTGCATCTCCACCAAATTTGGAAAGGCAATAATCTTTGGAATCTTGCCGAAATTTCTGCGTACCTGTTCACCTGCTAAGAGTCTGCTAGGCATAAGATCTCCGTGTTCGTTATTGGTTGTTCGGGCATCGCTAACCGATTCACGATTACACGACTATTTGATCTCAACTGTTGCACCGGCCTCTTCGAGCTGCTTCTGAAGATCCGCGCTTTCCTCTTTCGAGATCCCTTCTTTTACCGGCTTAGGAGCTTCATCCACCAAAGCTTTGGCCTCTTTCAGACCAAGGCCGGTAATTGCCCGGATCGTCTTGATGACCTGAATCTTTTTGTCCCCGATTGCACTCAGAATAACATCAAACTCGGTCTTCTCCTGAGCCTCAGCCTGGGATTCCGTTCCACCAGGCGCGGCTGCTACAGCAACAGGGGCCGCTGCCGACACACCGAATTTGTCTTCCAACTCCTTTACCAGTTCAGAAAGCTCAAGCACGGACATACTGGAAATGAATTC
The DNA here is from genome assembly GCA_030145395.1 of Desulfobacteria bacterium. Classification (GTDB taxonomy): domain Bacteria; phylum Desulfobacterota; class Desulfobacteria; order Desulfobacterales. Next base: position 3,512 of record JAQYVR010000268.1, on the reverse strand, counting down.
AATTACATCTTCTTTGCTAACCTTAGCCATTCTGTGTATCCTCCTCGTCTATTCGATTTCACTTGTCTGACTCGGGTTCCTCTTTTTGTTGCTTGATTGCCTCTATGACACCCATGAAATTCCTCATCGCCCCTGTCAAGACAGTCACCAGGCCTGTGGCAGGAGCGTTCATTACTGAGAGTAGCTGTGCTAACAAGACTTCGCGGGACGGAAGCTTTGAGAGCTTCTTAATACCAGCAAGATCAACGACTTGGCCATCTACAATCCCAACCTTGACTTCCAAGGCAGAATTAGTTTCGCTAAATTTCACAAGAATCTTAGCCGGAGTCACTGAATCTTCATAGCTTAAGGCCACCCCACACGGCCCAATGAAATGTTCCTTCAACAGCGACATGTCGGTGCCATCTGCAGCCCTTGCCATGAGGGAATTCTTTACCACTCTATATTCAATAGATGCCCCCCGAAGTTGACTCCGAAGCTCACTCATAGCCGACATGTTCAGACCTCTGAAGTCAGTAAGCAAAACAGTTCTCGCCCTTGAAAACTTCTCATGCAGGGCCGAAACAACTTTTTCTTTTTCAATTTGCTTCAAAAGTCCTTCACCCCTCCTTTCTTGCTAACAAAAGCCTGCATTACCAGGCCTTATTTCAATATAGCCTTCACATGCACGGGGTCGATCCTTATCCCCGCCCCCATGCTTGTTGAAATCGCTATGCTCTTCAGGTATGTCCCTTTGCTGCTTGCCGGTTTCAGACGGACGATAGTGTCGAAAAACGAAGTAAGGTTTTCCATAAGCCTGTCCGCGCCAAAGGAGACTTTCCCCATGGTCGCATGGACTATTCCCGCACGCTCCACTCTGAAATCAATTTTGCCTGCCTTCAACTCCTTGACAGCTCGGGCCACATCAAAGGTAACCGTTCCACTTTTTGCATTCGGCATCAGTCCCCTGGGTCCCAGGACCTTGCCGATACGCCCAACGGCACCCATCACATCCGGCGTCGCAACAGCTTTATCAAACCCGAACCAACCACCCTTGATCTTTTCGAGAAGATCATCATTGCCGACAAAATCTGCTCCAGCCTCTTGAGCTTCTTTCTCTTTTTCCCCCTTTGCAAAGACCAGCACCTTTACATCTTTGCCTGTGCCATTCGGCAGAACCACCGAGCCTCGAACCATCTGATCGGCATGCCGCGGATCGACACCCAAGCGCACGGCAACATCGACAGTCTCATCGAATTTTCTATAGGACGTGTCCACGGCCAACCTCAAGGCCTCTGGGAAATCGTATCTCTTGTTGGGATCTATCTTTTCACTGGCGGCGGCGTATTTTTTCCCTCTCTTTGTCATCTCCTCGTGGCTCCTTCTATAAGTCCCTTTATGACAAAACTACTTCAATACCCATGTTTCGAGCAGTTCCTTCTATTATTTTGCAGGCCCCCTCTATGTCATAGGCATTCAGGTCGACCATCTTCATTTTGGCAATTTCCTCAATCTGTGCTCGTGTCACCTTCCCAACCTTCTCGATCTTAGAGCTACCAGAACCCTTGGCAATCTTGGCTGCCTTCTTAAGCAGAACCGCGGCAGGGGGAGTCTTGGTGACAAAAGAGAAAGATCGATCCTGATAGACCGTTATGACCACAGGTATTATCATCCCGTCCTGGCCAGCTGTTTTAGCATTAAAGGCCTTGCAAAACTCCATAATATTAACGCCTTGCTGACCCAGGGCAGGACCGATAGGCGGTGACGGATTGGCTTGCCCTGCCGGAACCTGAAGTTTAATCGAGCCCATAATCTTCTTAGCCATACCATTCACTCCTTACTTGTCATTAGTGGTTGAGTTGTTTAGTGATTTTCGATGCAACCACTCAACGACTCAACAAATCTGACCGGATAAGGGTTATACCTTGGATACTTGAACGAATTCGAGTTCCACAGGTGTGGCACGCCCAAAGATGCTTACCAGGACGCGGATTTTTCCCTTATCTGGTTTTACGTTTTCCACAGTGCCTATGAAGTTCGTAAAAGGCCCATCGATCACTCGGACCTCATCCCCAGCTTCAAAGAAGAACTTTGGCTGCGGTTTTAGCTTTCCTGCCTCGACCTGGCCTATAATCTTTTCTGCTTCCTCATCGGTGAGAGAGGCGGGCGACTCCCTACCACCCAGGAAGCCTGTCACCCTCGGGGTCTCCTGCACCACATGCCACGCCTCATCGGTCAACTCCATCTGAACCAAGATATAACCGGGGTAGAATTTTCTTGCTGACGTCTTCCTCTTGCCCCTGACCAATTCGACCACTTGTTCAGTGGGTATCAAGATCTCGCCAAATTGGTCGGTCTGCCCGGACGAGACGATCCTCTCTTCCAGGGCAACCTTAACCTTGCTTTCGTACCCCGAATAAGTATGTACCACATACCACTTTAAAGCCACGGTCGATTCTCTCCTACTTCAGTACAAAGCGAATCAGGTTCGACAGCCCCAGATCCACAAGGCCAAGAAACGCTGAGATAATGATCACAATGATGATCACTACCGCCGTGGACGCCACGGTCTCTTTTCTGGAGGGCCAGGTTACCTTCTTGAGTTCTATCTTAACCTCACGGAGAAACTGCGTAGTCTTTGCCAGAAAGGCCGGCTGCAAAGAACGCCCCGATGGTTTGATGGCTTTGGGAACTTCACTTCTGTGAGAAGTCCGCCGGTTCTGCACGGGCGGCTTCTGGACAGCCGGCGTTGCGGACTCTTCCTGCTTTAAGGCTAATTGCTGGTTGTCCGGCTTCGCGCCGCCCTTTTGTTTCTTCTTTTTTGTTGATGTCGGTCTTTTTCGTTTTAAACGTGCCATATAATTAACACCAGTTTCGAGATACGGGTTGCAGGTTACGAGTTAAGATTTCTTCAACTTTGAACGCGTAACACGCAACTCGTGTCATCAATGAACTCCCTGGTACTGTATTTGTTCAATAGTCTCTGCCCGTGGCGGACGGGTGAAGTCCTTTGGTTCATTCTGGCAGGCCAGGAGGGATTCGAACCCCCATCACCCGGATTTGGAGTCCGGTGCTCTAACCGTTAGAGCTACTGGCCTGCAAAAAGCTGTATGTCCCTGAATAAACCCGTTGCCTCCTGTAGTCCAAATAGATACCGGATTGAGCTGTTAGGACCATGGTCGCTGAGTGGTCATAGACCGGAGAGGCGTTACAACCCAACGCCCCAACCGATTACTTCGTCTCCTTGTGCACAGTATGTGTTCGACAGAATCTGCAATATTTCTTGAACGCCAGCTTGTCCGGAGTACTTCGCTTGTTCTTGGTTGTCGTATAATTACGGCGTTTGCACTCGCTGCAAGCCAATGTAACAATGATTCTCACAACACGCCTCCTATTCCACGATTTCGCTGATGACGCCGGCACCTACGGTGCGACCGCCCTCACGTATGGCAAATCTGAGCTCTTTTTCCATGGCAATGGGCGTGATCAATTCACCGGAAATCGTCACACTATCGCCGGGCATCACCATCTCG
>JAQYVR010000240.1 GCA_030145395.1 Desulfobacteria bacterium | reverse complement strand
TGATCGCCTGGTCAGCTTCCGAGTTGCTCGGCATTTCCACAAAGCCAAACCCCTTAGATCGCCCTGAGAACTTATCCATGATGATCTTTACACTTGACACTTCGCCGAACTCAGAAAAGGCATTTCTCAGATCATCCTCTGCGACGTCATGAGCTAAGTTGCCGATATACATATTCATAGAAGCAATCCTCCATTAACGTGCGTTGATTCAATTTGCGCTATTGAATAATCAACCGCACAAATTAAACAATAGGGATCAGCTGACTCTCCACTAATTCTTCGATACTCAAAACACCTAACTACGCATCATCTATTTCAGTTTCCCATGCAACAAAAAGAAAGGGCTTCTCGTCTGATATCGGCGAGATGCCCGTGATAAGTGTGTTGCTGCCAATTAAAGCTTCGTGACGTTCTTGGCCGCAGGCCCTTTGGTGCCCTCTCCAATCTCGAAGCTCACCTGGTCACCTTCATTAAGAGTTTTGAAACCGGGCATATTAATGTCGGAGTGGTGAACGAATATGTCCCCTCCGTCATCCTGCTCAATGAAGCCGTAGCCTTTCTGTTCACTAAACCACTTTACAGTGCCTTCTGCCACAGTGCTGACCTCCTTCAAAAAATTTCTGTTATGGTCCCAAATCTCAGGTCCCCGCTTTGGCAAAGGAAACGATCCTCCAGAGCGAAACCGACCTTTCTAATATGACTGGACCCTTAGTACGTGCACATTAATCTCTATGGGTCGCTCAGTCAAGCCTCAAGTTATAAGGGGTCAGAGAGTTTCTGCTATGATGAGAAACATGCAAGATATTGATTGGTGGCAACGCTTCAGTGGTTTCGCCAGCTAGCTCCACAGGCGGGACACATTTTGTCAGTCGGCGTAACCATTGCGGCGAGTTCCCACTTCGGGCATTTGCCGGGGGGGGCTTTGACTCGTCTGATTTCGTCAGGATCCAGATGGCTACTCATTACTGCTCTTTTCAATCAAGACAGCAATGTAGTTTCGGTCTTCAGGTGATATGTGGATGAACTGCACACCCATACCGAATACTGTTCTATTGTCAATAGTAAAGCTACCTGACCAAATCTTTTCGCCAACTACAGAAATGGTTCGCTGTTCGGAAGGTTTTAGAACAATAGGGAAGTTTTCTCCAATCTCAGGCTCTTTTGAGCAGAAGATGAATACACCGTCGACGCTAATGTCCTTTGTCTCCCCTTCTAATGAACCTTGCGGAGTTTCCACTACAGCGGGCCACTTAACTAGGATTCTGGGATGGAGTCGTCTTTCGATACCCATACTTTTTTTTGCGGGACTACTTCTCCGCCTCTTCCTCTCTCCAGTCTATGCTTCAGGCTTGCTCCCCACCGGAACCGTTGGGGATACAGATGTGGCTGCGAGATGGTCTGTTCTCATTTGATGTCGATACAAACGAATTCCCCACCTTCGTCACGAATACATATATTTTTCTTATCGTAACTCGTCATATCTCCGCATCTGGGACATGGAGGCCGGTTCTTAATAAGGGTCTCCATATCAAAGCTCTTACTATCTTTGAAGCTAATAGACGAAGGAACCAATTCTTGGCAACGCATGCAACGAACATGGATTTCTTTGCCTTTAGACACGTTGAACCTCCCACTTCTTGTTTGCCAATACCCAGACGATACCGTCTTAGCCCGGATTATTCATGAACTCATTTCGCTTTCATGAATAATCCGCCCTCCGGGCTTCGACTCCGGCCTTTACGAGCCTCCGCTCAGGGCTAACCTTGAGCGGGCGCGAAGCACCCTGTCGAAACCCGTAACAAAGATTTTCAATT
>JAQYVR010000134.1 GCA_030145395.1 Desulfobacteria bacterium | reverse complement strand
TCTTTCGTACTGCTTGTCAGGAACTACTCTGGAAGACGCTACCAAACCACATCACTACGGCGAAAGATCGATTCTTGAGCGGATTCTAAAACAGAAATCCTAATTCGCGTACTAGATCCGTCTCCATGACACAAAAAATCATGGAAAGGCCATATTGGACCGTATGGCTCATGCTAAGCCGGGGCTGCTTGCATGTCAAGGAAAAACTCAGAAAAGACGGGGCGTCGAGAGGAAACTCCTGCGGGGCCTCAGGTTGTCGTGCGCCCGTGATCGCACAAGTCCAGCAGGGGACATTCAGGGCATTTTGGCTTGCGGGCTTTGCATAACGCCCTGCCGTGCCAGATCATCTGATGCGAGAAGGCGATCCAGTCTTTCTTTGGAATCAGGGCCATAAGATCAAATTCGATTTTGACCGGATCGCTCTCCCTGGTTAGGCCTATACGCTGAGACACGCGTTTTACGTGGGTATCGACCACTATTCCTGGAATACCAAAAACGTTCCCAAGTATAACGTTGGCCGTCTTGCGTCCGATGCCGGGGAGTTCAATTAAAGCATCCATATTGTCCGGAACCTTTCCACCGTGTCTTGCTACCAGCGCTAAACAGCACGCCTTGATGTTTTTGGCCTTGTTGCGATAAAAGCCGGTGGATCGAACCATCTCTTCCAGATCCGAAAGTGAGACCTCAGCAAAGTCTTCCGCCGTTCTCAATCTCTTGAACAGGGTCGGGGTTACCCGGTTGACCTGCTGATCCGTACACTGGGCCGATAGGATCGTTGCAACCAGGAGCTGCACCGGATTCCTGTGGCGGAGGGCCGTCTTGACATTCGGGTAGGTTCTTCTTAGAATCCCTGTAATCTTTGTGATTCGCTGTTTTGTGAGCTTGTATGCCATGATTATTACCTCTCAACAGGAAGCTTCATCTCAGTCAACAGGCCAGCAGTTGAACCCTGGCGTGGTTCGTGCCATAGGTCTCATCTCTGGAGGGCTCGATAGCATCCTTTCCGCACTTGTCCTTCAGAGCCAAGGGATTGAGGTGGCGTGGATTAACTTCGAAACGCCCTTTTTCAGCTCAGACAAGGCTCGCCGTGCCGCCGGTATGACGGGAATCCCCTTGAGAGTGGAGAATATCACCCAGGTCTATGTTCAGATGCTGAAGAACCCCAATTGCGGGTATGGTACGAACATGAACCCGTGCATGGATTGTCACGCCCTGATGCTTGAAATCGCCGGTTCCATCATGAAGAAAGAAGGGTTCGATTTTCTTTTTACGGGTGAAGTCGTGGGCCAGCGCCCTATGTCACAAACCAAACCGTCGCTCCGCTATGTTGAAAAAAGGTCCGGTTTTGCCGGTTATGTCGTTCGGCCCTTGAGTGCAAAACTCCTTTCACCGACGATTCCCGAAGAACGTGGCCTGGTGGATCGTGAGCGACTCCTGGACATCTCGGGTCGTTCTCGCAAACGGCAAATAGAGCTGGCCGAGACCTTTGGAATCAGCGATTATCCCGCCCCGGGAGGCGGCTGCCTCCTCACGGATCCCGCCTTTTCCAGACGCGTGAAGGATCTTTTTGAACACCAGGAGGAATGCCTGGAGAGAGACTTTGAGCTTCTGAAGTACGGCCGGCATTTCCGCCTCCATGACGATTACAAAGTCATAGTAGGTCGTACTAAGGAAGAGAATAGACAAATCCTGAAACTCTCATATGCTGACAAAGACATTCTGCTTCATATGACAGACATACCCGGGCCCGCTACCATGGTCCCTTGTGGGGCTCCTGAGGAGATCTTACTTGAGGCGGCATCCCTCTGCGCAGCCTACAGCAGGGCCCAAGATGACCAGCCCGTCCGCGTGTCTGTTAAGAGTCCTGGCGGCCCTGAAATCCTCACCGTACAAGGCGGCAATCCCAAGAAGTACCATCCTTACCTCATCTAAAAGGCGGCTCACCCCTCACCTTAAGGTGATGACAGGACCCCATTGCGGAATACGTAGACTCCGTCAAGCCATTGTCCCCCGCCAAGAGGAGCATTGTCGGATTGTGCTACCAGGAAACGTATGTTCGGATCAGCATCCAGAGTGAGCTGCAGCCAGAATTCCTGATTCACGCCCTGATCATCAGGAGAATCGAACGAGTCGGCCTGGCCGTTAAGTAGCCTTGAGGCGATATTACCGTCGTAGTATCCCTGGCTTCTCAAGGGGTCGAAGGTGGACAGATTGAACGCCGGGGGGATGATAGACAGGGTACTCCTCGTTGTCCATATAAAAGAGGGTAAAGGCTTTGTACACCTCATTGCATTCGCTCAGAACCACGGAAGAGTGGGCCCTGACAGAGTAGTACCGCATCACGGGAATCGCAATTGCGGCTAGTATCCCGATGATAGCGATCACGATCAGCAATTCGATCAGGGTGAAACCCTTTTCTTTGGCCAAAGAAACCTTCATCCATCCGCGATTCGCCACAGCAGCAGCGAGCGAATTCCCCGTCCTGATTTGTCGGGACTGCAGGGAGCTTCAATTATCTCTAACCCTTCTTACCTCCTGGTTCCAGGATCAGGCAGGCCAAAGGAGGCAGGGCAAGTGAAACCGATTGTGAGAATCCTTGAGATGGGATTTTCTCCACCTCAATATAGCCTTCATTGCCGACGTCGCTTCCTCCGTAGTAAAGTGAATCGCTGTTGATGCGTTCATGGTAACCTCCCTGGCCCGGCACGCCTATTCGATAGTCCTTTCTGGGCACAGGGGTAAAGTTGAAGGCACAGACCAGATGATTCTTCTTTCCGTAACGGACATATGAGATGGCGCTACCCCCGGAGTCATTGCAGTCAATCCATGAGAAGCCTTCATGGGATGCGTCTAACTCCCACAATGCTGAATGCTCAAGATAGAGTCTCCCCAGGTCCATCATGAATTGCTGAAAGGCCTGATGCATAGAGCCAGGTGGGAAGTGCCAATCGAGCCCCTTTTCGTGGTACCACTCATCCCACGAGGCAAGTTCGCTTCCCATGAAGAGGAGTTTCTTTCCTGGATGCGTGTACATATACGCCAGCAGGAGTCTTAGATTGGCAAATCTTTGCCAATCGTCACCTGGCATTTTCCTCAGAAGGGAACCTTTGCCGTAGACCACTTCATCATGTGAAAAGGGCAAGACAAAGTTTTCGCTGTAAGCATACATCATGGAAAATGTTAGATTGTTGTGGTGATATTTTCTATGAACAGGATCCTTGCTGAAGTAAAGCAAGGTGTCGTGCATCCATCCCATATCCCATTTAAAGCCAAATCCAAGGCCGCCCAGGTGGGCCGGCGAGGTCACCCCTGCCCAAGCTGTTGATTCTTCGGCGATCGTGAAACACCCCGGAAACAACCCGTATACAGCCTTGTTCAGCTCACGGAAAAACTGTACGGCCTCTAGGTTTTCATTTCCTCCGTACCGATTCGGAATCCATTCCCCGTCCCGCCTGCCGTAATCGAGATAGAGCATAGATGCCACCGCATCGACCCTGAGGCCATCAATATGATACTTATCCAACCAGAACAGAGCATTTGCCATAAGAAAATTGCACACTTCATGTCGGCCGAAATTGAAGACAAGGGTCCCCCACTCTGCATGTTCTCCTTCCCGCGGATCCTCGTGTTCGTAAAGGGCCGTGCCATCGAACAGTCTCAGACTGTGGTCATCCTTTGGAAAGTGGGCGGGCACCCAGTCCACAATGACCCCGATGCCGTGCTGATGACACGTGTCCACAAAATACTTGAAGTCATCAGGAGTCCCGAACCGACTTGTAGGTGCGTAATAACCGGTTACCTGATAACCCCAGGAGCCATCGAAGGGATGTTCAGCAATAGGCATAAGCTCCACGTCAGTAAAACCGAACTTCTTGACGTGCTCGACCAGCCTGTGGGCCAGCTCTCGATAAGTCAGCCACCTGTTTTCCTCCTCGGCGACACGCATCCAAGACCCCAGGTGAACCTCATAGATAGCCATCGGTTCCTGGCGCAAGTTTCGTTTGCTTCGGGCGGTCATCCATTCGTCATCATGCCATTCATAGGCTTCCAGCTCCCAAACTACGGAAGCCGTCCCAGGCCTTAGCTCCATGGCAAAGGCATACGGGTCGGTCTTTATCCGGAGTTCCCCTTTGGCGGTTTTGATCTCATACTTATAGACAGTACCCGGTCCTATCTCAGGCACAAAGATTTCCCAGATCCCTGATGACCCCATCTGCCTCATGGGGAAAAGCCTTCCATCCCATCGGTTGAAATCTCCAACGAGACTCACGCTTCTTGCATTGGGTGCCCATACTGCAAAGGAGACGCCCCTCACACCGTCAATTTCCCGTAGATGCGCCCCAAGCCTCTCATAAAGTCGGTGATGAGTTCCCTCTCCTGCCAGATATAGGTCAAAATCTCCCAAGGTCGGCATGAACCTGTAAGGAGCATTGCTTTCCCACTGGTTTCCATCAGGAAAGGTGAATCGAACCTTGTAGGACACAGGCAGATCTTGATTGGGAAGAAAGCAGGCAAAGAGACCACCCGGATGGCACTTCTCCATGGGAAGAGGATCCTCCCCCTCGACGATCACTTCTGCCTCAGTTGCCTCGGGGTGAAACGCCCTTACTACAACCCCCGTTCTTTCCTTGACCATAAAGAGATGAGCACCGAGAATGCTGTGCGGATCAGGATGCTCAACTCTGACGAGTCTTTCAATGTCTTCAGGAAGGATTCCTGTAAGTAGAGATTCTTTTGTCATCTTACCGGTAATAGAAGCCTCGGGTTGACGGTCCAGCACTAATTGTTGTTTAATGTGTCCAGTATATCATAGAAACATACCTAAAGGTCCTTAGGTAATCAAGGTGAAATCTTAACCCTGATCCACCATCAAGGCATCATCTGCGGCGTTGCCTTCGATCGCTCCTCCTTGCGGAGTATTGCTCATACGCCTCAGTCGTCGCTCCTCGGCGCCTTGCATCTAATACCTTGTTGGTGACCAGGAATACCCCGAAACCGCCTGATATCATTATCAATACATAAATCAGACGGTGGATTTGGGTTAACTGAGCGAGGGTCGAGGATGCGTCAGGTCCAAGGCGTCAAGAGTGAAGCCGTCCCGACCCGTTGGGACCGGGGGAATCTTCAAAATATTTTGGTATTTCTCTTCAGTCGTGATAATACTGGCCGCTAAGAAAAGTATATAGTTTTTTGAACTAAGGGCGTCTGGTAGAGCCGGATTGGGGCTCTTTTCCAGCTCTCAGATTGCCCATATCCACAAACCCCACTCTCCAACAGGTAACCAAGAATGTGTCCACATGAACTCATCTTGGGGGAAACGATCGATTTCATAACGGGCGAAACCCTCGTCGACACCATCGACGAAAGGGCCAGGCAGAAGATTGCACGGTTTCTTGTTGAGGAGAAGGGGTATTCAAAAGCCGAGATACAGGTGAGGCGACAGGTTACACTCGATGTGGATGGCAACAGGGGTGTTTTCACGGTAAACTTCGTGGTCAAGGTAGGAGACAAGTCTTTCATGATTGTCATCTTTGGGCCTGGCTCCCTGGTAACTAGAGAGCGGCCTGCGTTAGCTGCGGCTAGGCTTGTCGAAGGTTATGAAGTGCCGTTTACTGTGGTAACAAACGGTCAGGGAGCCGAGGTGCTTGAAACCAGATCCGGCGATATAATAGCTGAGGGGCTTGAGCAGATCCCTTCAAAGGCGGAGGCCCTGCAAAGGTTACCTACAGTCAGCTTCGAAACCCTTTCTGAAGAACGATTGGCAAAGGAGAGAAGAATTCTCTATGCGTTTGAGGTTTTGGCTGAGAAAGAGTGTGATGAGTTTACCTGTAGTCTGTATTAGCGGCGATTTCGGCATTATTTACTGTTGAGGAAAGGAGACATCATGGGTGCTTTGTACATTACCTCCACTGAAAGACACACTGGCAAGAGATTGTTAACCATAGGGTTGATTCACCGGCTAAGGAAAGATGGTTTCAAAGTCGGCTATTTCAAACCCTTGGGACATTTTCCTGTCAAAGTGGATAATGTTGTCACGGACAGGGCCGCTTGGCTGACTCACAGCCTCTTTCAGTTAGAGGATCCCTTAGAACTTGTCTGCCCTGTAGTCATCACTCGGGATCTGATCATGCAAAACTTCGAAAAGGACATTACAGGGTTGGAGAAAAAGATCAAAGATGCCTTTGAAAAGATATCTGAGCAGAAGGATGTGGTGGTGGTCGGTTCTGACAACAGTTTTAGCGAGGGCAGTTCCCTTGGTGTCTCTGGCATACGACTCATCAAACTGCTGAATGCCTATGCGTTGTTTATGGAAAGATACGCATGTGATGTGTGTATCGATGCCCTTGTGGAGCTAAAGAATGCAATAGGCGATCCCATGATTGGCGTTGTATTTAATAAAGTGAACTCGGTGGATTTGGAGGAGATAAAGGGACTCGTTTCTCCTTTCCTGAATCGTAAGAAAATGGAACTTTACGGGTCGGTACCCGAAGATAAGTTGTTAGGGTCGGTCGGTATAAGCGAGCTTGCTACCCACCTAAGCGCAGACGTTGTTTGCGGTAAGGATAACCTCGATGGGTTAGCAGAGAACTTCCTGGTGGGAGGCATGCAGGTGGATAAGTTCATAGGCTACGTGCTGAAAAGGCCTGCCGCCGGGATTATCGTGGGTGGCGATCGGACAGATATCCAGCTTGTGGCCATCGAAAATGGAGTCAGATGTTTAGTGCTATCTGGGAACCTCTACCCGAACGATACTATCATTGCAAGGGCCGAGGCAAAAGGTGTGCCGATTCTGGTCACAAGGGATGACACATACACAGTGGCCAAGAAGGTGGAAGCCATGGTTGGACAATTGAAGCTGGAGAAGAAAGTAAAAATGGACCATGGCATGAATCTGGTGGACCAGGTATTTGATTTCAAGAAGCTTTATGAGAAGCTTAATCTTGTGCCTCAATAACAGGGTTTGAGGTTCACGACGAAATGGGCTGTGCCGGGCAGAAAGAATGGTGGTGGTAGTACTCGGTGCTGACGTGTTGTTTTCAGATCCCTGTTCCTCTTTCCAGTTGACGAATGATTCGGTCAGCCAGGCGTTGCAGACTATTCTGGAAGTCTCCCCAAAACTTTTGGTATTTGGCGGAGGCGGGTATGTTCGGGAAAACATTGCACGTACCTGGACATTAGCATGGGCGACCATGAATCATATGGGACCTAACGAAGAAGACCTTGCAGCTTTTGGAGGAGTGTTCTGGGGTGACGGCCTTTCCTCTTTGAGCGACAGACCTCACTTCT
>JAQYVR010000126.1 GCA_030145395.1 Desulfobacteria bacterium | reverse complement strand
GGAACGTATGCCGTTTCCAGTTTGTACCACCTGAAATTAATCGATATTATGATGCCTGTGTTGATTTACGGACAAACGGTCGTTATTTTTCCACTTTAATCTCCGCATAGTTCACCTGTCAATAGGAGAGCAGTATGATTTTTCAGTGACTTAGGCTACCAACGTATAAGAATATAGTATTAGGCGGGATGCGTTCAAGTATCCACGCTCCTTATGTGGGCGGTTCTCAGATGGCGAGATTTGGGAATTTTTCCAAATGGTTATTGAAACTTCCTACAGCGACTAGACCTGAGCTCGTCCAAGTCTTGTTTTCATGTAATTAACGCCTAAAGCACCCAAAACTAGGCCTAAAACAATGGGCATTCACAGCTGTAGTCTGTCAACAAAATGTCACCTTTAAGGAATCTAATGGGCTGGACAGGTAGGGAAGGGAACAGCCTGGTGTCGAAAAAGACTGCTAGGTTAGGCCGAGTCGACCTTCTTGCTTGTTTTGATGTTCACTCTTCTTTTGACGCTTTGTCAATATCGATTATTCGACCGTCAAGGTACGGCTTCGTCGCATACCGATCTTTTATTTCCAGCAGTTTCCTGGTCAGATCTGCCATCCTGTGGACCTCACCTTGAATCGATTTAGCATGCCTGTGAATGGGGTCATCCTCTCCACGGAAGGTGATCAAAAAAAGTACGTCAACCAAAGGAATGCGCTGTTCGAAGGTGTACTCAGAAAGCTGGTTCCGGGTATTTCGAATCCGCCGTATTCGGTGCCCGTTCCGCCATAATATATGTTACCCCCAAAGGTCACTTGGACATCTTGATCTATGTCCCAGATAGCCCGTGGTTGAAATATCCCGGAAGGGTCAGCCAAACTGCTGATCACGCCCAGATAGGCATTGAATAGAGGATGCAGCTCCATCTGGACTTGACCGGCCAGGTAAGTTCGGCCGATGGTGTATATCTCTCCTCTCTCCAAACGTTCAATAATATCCGGGTCAGCAAGTGCTTCCGAATAATCGTCGTTGCCCAGACCATTGAAATAGAACTCTATCAATCCATACATGTTCTTCCCCAACCAGCCCCACGAGTAATCCATATTTGCCACCAGAGACAAGAAACCGCCCTCATTGCTCTCCTCATTCAGAAAAGTCCAGGTAGCATCCATGCGCCAGGCCGCATCTCCAAGGAATCCTGTGCTGCCAAGGCCCAATACGTAATCTTGGTAATGCCTGGCTCCCATGAGATCGAATTCGGTCGTTCCTGCGGCAAAATGCCACTTTCCAGCAAGAGAGGACTCATCCCGCGCAACATCATGACCCGCCGGGTCCCGCCTGGGTACATAAAGGAGCTGGAAATCACCTGTTCTATCTACGCGAAATTGGGTGGTCACCATGTCGTCTCCGACCTTATAGTCCCGCTCCACATCGGTTGGTGCAAAGGGGTTGAACAGATCCATCGGATTAAAGAGGAGGCCGTTTCCCCATGTTATCACCTGCCGGCCTATGCGGATGGTTCCCCATTCCGGCTGCACGGTTAGGGAGAACCGATCTAACCGGTGATACAGGATGTAGTCGTCATCTTCATCCAGGACGCCGGTCAAGCCCATAACACGTAGATCGTCATTCGGCGGGCCGGCAGGGCCGGTGAACAGACCAGGGTAAAGCTGTGCCAATGACTTTGCAGTTCGCCTGGTATCTCCACCTGACAAGATGGCCTCATAATGAGTCTCGAAATATCCCCAATCCCCAAAGAAGACCTTATTCTTTAGTCGGAACTCGCCGGACCCATCATAGTAAGGGCCGGTTTCAAGGGAGCCCAAGGCCGATTCGTCGTCAGGCCATGACACGCTTGCCCGGCCCCTAACATGCCCACCCCACTCAACGGAAAGGGAATGATTCGACGGATCGGCCTCGGACGACCAAGATTCTACGGGATAGGTGGTAACCAGGGAAATAGTTGACAGGAGTATGCCAATGATGAAAAGGGCGATTCTGAGTCTGTGATGATGTGCGATGTGACATACGCGATGTGGGACCCAGGCTTTCTTCAACTCATATCTCATATCGCACATCCCAAATCTTAAGTTTCTTTCACCCGATCATCCACTATCAGGCCGTCCCTGAGTTGGACTAATCGTCGGGCATAGTCCATGACCATCTGATCGTGGGTTGAAAAGACAAAGGTGACACTTCTCTTTTCGTTCATTTCCCGCATCATTTCCAGCAAGCCTTGCCCGGTCTTGGAGTCCAGGTTGGCTGTGGGCTCATCCGCCAGAACGATGGCCGGATTCGATACGATGGCCCGGGCCACGGCTACCCGCTGCTGTTGACCCCCGGACAGTTCGGCCGGCCGTCTGTCGTACATCCCCTTCAAGCCCACGTCGTTCAGGATGGTCTCGGCCCGTTCGCGCCGCTCAGCTTGTGGTACGCCTTGAAGGAGCATGACAAATTCAACATTTTCCAATGCAGAGAGGACCGGAATAAGATTATAGGCCTGGAATACAAACCCAACCTTATGTAAGCGTAAGCTGGCCAGCTCCGACTGGTTCATCTGATCATAGTGATGTTCATCCACTACGACACTGCCCGAATCGGGCGAGTCCAAGCCGCCCATAATGTTCAGCATGGTGGTTTTGCCCGATCCAGAAGGTCCGGCCAGGGCCATAAAGCCTCCAGTATCAATGGAGAGGCTCACGCCTCTGAGCGCTTCGACTTCAACCTTTCCCTGGTCGTAGGTTTTTTTGATGTCAACACATTCGACGATACTCATAATCTGTCTCCCGTTAAATAGCTGATTGCCCACGATTTGAAGCTTAGTTTCTCTTCCTTTCAGCTATGTGTGCGCTAGTGCCTCCACAGGGGTGAATCTGGCCGCCTTGGCAGCAGGATAAATACTGACCAGTAGTCCCAAGATGAAGACCACCAGATTGGCTATGGTCACATCTTTGGCGTGTATGACCGGGTAAATCACCCGTGATATACCTGCCCATTCCGCACCGGCTGCAAAAGCGGAGAGGTCTATCCCGCTGCCGGAGAGGGCAAATATAGTTACAAGGCCCAAGATGTTCCCGGCGGCCATCCCCATAACGAGGAGGAGAAATGATTCTGTCAAGACTCCTCTAATAATCCACCATGGTTTCATGCCCAGGGCTTTAAGCAGGCCGAACTCTCGTATCCTTTCGAACACAGCCATGAGCGTGGTGTTCACGATGCCGAAGCCCATGGCAATGAAAACCACCAGGAACCATATATAGATAAAGGTGTCAAACAAGCTTAAGTACGCATCTACCAGGGGGAGGAGGTCTCGCCAATTATGCACTTCGTATTTAGAGGGAGGAAGAGCAGCCCTGAGGTTGTCGGCCACCTCGTCGACTTCATGGCGATCGGGCAAAACAATGCAGAACTCGGAAATCCCTTTTTCCAGCTTCAGCATGCGCTGGGCCGCCGTCAGGGTGACAAAGACGAACTGTTTTTCCGTGGCCTCCATCTCGGCCCTGAATATGCCGACTATTCGGAAGGCTCGGGAAGCGAGCTCGCGGTCAGTATCCTGAGACATTAGAACCAGCTTGCGGCCCAGTTTGGTCTCAAACTTTTCCACAAGCGCTTCACCCACCACAATGCCGTATTCGTCATCCGGTCCAAGGTAATGCCCCTGGGTTACTGCCTCGCCGATAAATGAGACTTGGGCCTCCCGCGCTGGGTCAATGCCCACTAAGGTAACACCGCCTGAATGTCTAGCGTTACTGGCAACCGCGCTAACACGAACCCTCGCGGTCCAGCGGGCCCCAGGTGGAACGTGCTTCTCAAGGACAGCCTGTACGACCTTTGGCTCTGCCATACTTTTTTCAATGGCCGGGTCATCTCGGTAGCCTTTGAAGTGCACCTGGATATGGCCGGTCAGGGTGGCGATCCCATTTTGAACCATCTGGTTTATCATTCCCCTGTGGAATGCGCCCATGAAGATCATGCTCCACACGCCAATGACTACTGCAATCATGATGACCGTGGTCCGCCTGGGATTCCGCCAGATATTTCGCCAGCCTAATTGAAGGTGCATGAAAGTGTGCCTTTCCCTACACGGATGAGAGGGCCTCCACCGGCCGGAGACGACGTACCTTCAGGGCCGGATACAGAGCCGTAAAAAACGTGATGAATAGCACCAGCGTTGGACCGATTGTGACAGAAAGAAACGAAAGCTTGGGGTACATTCGCTCCGGAATACCGAATTGTCTTACGACCTCAGACATACCCGAAATGGCAATGCCGTGTACCTGGAAGTACCAGGTAATGAGGCACCCGGCTATAATGCCGACGACAATTCCGATCACTGTCATTGTTATCGATTCCAGGAGGAGCAACTTGGTTAACCGGCGCGGAGTCGTTCCGATGGCCATCATTACTCCGAACTCTTTTGTTCGTTCGAATACAGCCATAAGAAAGGTGTTCAGGATACTAAACGCCACGACCAGAATCAGAATGCAGTAGAGGATCAGACCACTGATCAGGTCAAGCTTAATACCCTCTATGAGCCCGGGCATCAGGTCTATCCAATCCAGGACCACCAGGAGGTTTTTTTTGTCATCGTTTTCGATAGTGTCCTCAACCGTTTTTCTTATGGCTGGAATTGCTCCCAATGACTTGCCAAGAGCTACCACCTCGTGAACGCCTCCTCGCATGGCGTAGATGTCCTGGAAGTGTTTGAGCGGGATATGGATTGAGGAACGATCGAATTCATCCTGGCCAGAATTGTAAGTCCCCTTTACTTCAACAACGGTGGCGGCAACAGAGCCGTCACGCCCCTGGCCTATCACCACCAATTCGTCGCCTAAACCGACCTGCAGGTTCTTGGCCAGGAGTTCTCCAAGTAGAGCCTGGTTGGTGTCTCCTTCGGACAGGTAACTCCCCTGGCGTATCACTTTCTTCAGGGTGGAAACGTTGGCTTCCCTGGCCGGGTCGATGCCGATAACCACGATGCCGTATGTACGTTCTTCGGACGAGACCAGCGAAAAAGCATTTGCCCGATAGGTGTAAGCATCGATGCCGGGCGTCTGCTCCAGAATGCTGCCGATTGTTTCTGGATCAGGCACGACCAGGCGCATAGTCCTCTTGTCCTGATATCCCTCTGCTTGAACCTGCAGGTGCCCGGTGTGAATCTTCACCGCAGAATTGATCATGGTATCATACGAACCAAACTGGAAAGAGAGCATAAAGACGAGTAATAGACAGGCAAATGCAATAGCCGTCATGGTTAAGATGGAACGCCTGGGGTTTCGCCAGATGTTCCGCCATGCCATTTTAACATCCACATTCAAGGCTGACTATCTCCTGGGATTCCTCAGATTGGATACAGTAAAGAGATGCTCAGGCAGCCCATCTTTGAAAGCAAGCTCTTTGTAGTTCAATTCAGTATATTCATCCTTTGCGTCGGCTTTCTGCATCTTCCAGATTTTTGGGAAGAGCCTGTCGCCCAGCATCTGGATATCGTGAGCAGTCATGATCTTGACCAGCTGGAGGTCCTCATCATAAAACGCCTGACTCAAGAAGATGTGGTCCTCGCGAATTTTGAGCTCCTGCATGCCCCATACCACGGGCGCCTCTGGTTTGGGCATGGACTTGATAACGTATACCTTCATTCCCTCATGCATTTCAGTCCGTATCAGGGAATGTGAGTAATCTTTGATCAAGCTGTCGCTCTTAGCCAGGTCATTATTGGAGAAATCCGACCCCATCCAGGACTGGGACATCATCGACGGCGGGAGTTTGATTACCCGGTTCACCTTGGGATTGAATATCCACATCTCCCGACCCTTCTTGAGGGTCCCGTTATCCCTGTCCTTGGGCGGTGCAATGATCCGAAAGAGGCTCTCTTCCTGCCCTTTTGTCCAGGCCTTGATCGTGACAACCCTTTCCCAGTCCGGCCGATGGACGGTCATATCCACAGTGGCAAAGGAGGCCTTTCCCCGGTAATAGTCAAAGCTGGCCTGCACCAGGGCCTGGGGATCCTGCGCCTGTCCGCTCCTGCAGACACCCGCACCGGTCAACAGAAACACACAAAAGACTATGAATGACTTCTTTGTCATATCCGACTCCCCGTAGGCTGCTGTCTTCTGAGATAGGTATGATCGCAAAAACTGTCTCCTGTTCCGATCTGATGCTTCCTTTGAAACCCCCACTTATCAGAATTCTCTTTTGCCATTTCCAAGTCTCCCTGGCAGAGATAAGGTCCCATTTGCGATACACCCAGCTTGCTGAACGCCTCACAAAAGGGACAATTATGAACATTAATCTTAAAAGTATCGCGATCTTCTTGAACCACGCTGAGATCAAAAAAGGGCTTCCACAGCCGAAAACGTGCTTTCATGCCTGACGGAAAAAAATCAAACTCGGCAGCATCTTCTATTTGTGGAACCCAGAATTTCAGAGACCACTTTGCCATGGCTGTGACACCCGGCCCGCAAATTGCTATTGCTCTTTCTTTACCGATGAAGGGGGCAAGGGCGTATACCTTGGCCACCGCAGGCAGAACCACAATAAACCCTGCTATCTGACGGAAAAACTTTTTTGCTATCATTGCAATGCCTCCTATTGGCCAACTCTCTAAGATTTTGTCGTAACAAGACCTCTGATAAGAACAGCCACGAAGTCCCTGGCCGTCGTCAAAGGGTCAAAGGTCTCGTCAAACCACGCCTGCAAGAGCAGCGCGTCCCAGGTCCCGACCAAGGCCGCGGCCACGGACTCCGGGACTACGTCTTCTTGAAACTCACCGCGCTCCATTCCCTCTCGGACGAGGGCTGCAACAACGCTCCGGAAATCTTCGTATGCTTGTCTGAAGTACCCCTTGAAGCGCAGTTTCATTTGTGACGATGCTGAGGCAGCCCAGAACTCCATCACCAACGTAAAGAGATCATTCATCTCGAGCCATGCCTGCATCACTGATTCGCTGAGGATGGTCAACCGCTCGGATGCAGAGCCTCCCAATGCCGAGATACTGACCTTTGCCGCCGCCTCAGTTTCCTGGGCGAACCACTCGAATACAGCGAAGAAGAGGTCTTCCTTGCTTTCGAAGTATTCGTAAAGGGTGCCCTTGCCGATTCCGGCCCGGACGGCAATGTCGGCCATGACCGTGCCGGAAAAACCCTTGTCGGCAAATACCCGAGCTGCGGCCTGGATGATAAGGGCCTTCTTTTGCTGTTTTTGCAGCTTGCTTGTATTCAAGGTGGTCTCCTTCATGGCCGACCGGTCGGTCAAAAAGTTATAATGTCTATAATATACTGGTATTCAAGTTGTTATAACCGACCGACCAGTCAGTCAGAACATAACAATGATCCCCGATAGTGTCAAGAAAAAAAATAAAAAAGCCTGGACCTGGACAAATCAGGAATGTTAACAATTGGTTCCATAAGAGGCTATCGCGGCAGGGGGCCGAAACACGGGGAGCAGATAAGATGTCCACACGCGAGTATCCTGAGAACCCGCAAGTTGCTGTGGGGGCAATTGTCATAAAAGACGGCAGGGTCCTTTTGGTGAAGAGAGGCCAACCGCCGAGTAAGGGACTTTGGGCCATCCCCGGCGGCCGCGTGGAACTGGGCGAAACGCTTAAGGAGGCAGCCGAGCGGGAGATCATCGAAGAGACAGGGCTTAACATTCGGGCCGGAGATCCTGTATATACCTTTGAGGTCATTGAACGGGATGATGCCGGGCACATCCGTTTCCACTATGTGATTGTGGATCTTGTGGCCGATTATCTAAGCGGCAAGATCAATCCCAGCGATGACGCATCAGAAGCGCGGTGGGTGACACCAGAAGAGCTGGAGGGATTGCCAATGAACGAGACCACAAGAAAGGTCCTCACAAACGTGATTAACTTCGGTCGCTGATGTCCTTTATCCATCACAACCAGTTTGTCCTGGTCAGAGCATTTTTTGCAACCAAACTACGTCGAATAACTTTCCGTTCTTACTTCCGATATTCCGGAACCTCCCGCACGCTTTGAATCCGTTTTTCTTGTGGAATGCAATGCTTCCTTTGTTTAACGATGACGTACTGGCAAGGATTGATGTAATTTCTTTTTTCTTTGCTTCCTTAACCAGATGTTCAAGCATAGATGTGCCTATCCCTTGTCCCGTATATTCGGGCGATATAAAACAAGTGATTTCTGCAACCTGTTTTTTCTCTCCTGATTGATGTTTCTTTCAGGTGGAGTTGTTGCAGGGAGCATCAACACACGGAAACCAGAACACGTCTCAGAAATGCGGATCAGGATTCAGTGCCCTGCCTGACGGCAGGACTTCACATCTATTTCCGGGATGAAGGTTATCAGCAAACGCGGGGCGGAGATCAGAGTCACGCCAATGGCGGGATGAGCGTTTTGAGTTGACCCGCAATGCCGCCACAAGAACTTAGACCCATTTTTGAGATGGTTTCTAATATCGAGAATAGTCCACGCAGTCCTGTTCGAACTCCCGGATAATCTCATCAGTAAGAGTCGGCGGAACTTCAGGGATCATTTCGAGGAATGTCTCAGTTGTAAC
>JAQYVR010000025.1 GCA_030145395.1 Desulfobacteria bacterium | reverse complement strand
AGCGCATTTTCACGCCACAGGCATCGCCGCCTTCGCGCTTGGGTTGGTTTTTCTCGTGATGTTTTCTGATCTCAAACCAAAGATGAAGACGGCCTCCTCATTTTTTCTTGGCCTGAGCAGTTTCTATCCTTTGGCCTGGCTTACCTTGTTTGTTTTAGCCCCATCTATTGGACGAGGAGCCGCACATTCGCATGTCTTGACAGAGACCTTTGCTTCTATTGGCGTCGGAGGGTTACTTCTGGGCTGCTTTCTGGTCCTGGGCAATGTCTTTTTGGGATTATTCCGGGAAAATTCAACATCTTCTTGAGAGTTTGTTGGCAAAATAAATAGAGGAACAACAATACTGGAATTTTCAGTCAGGCATTGCGATCGCCGTGGCCCTGGTACCTCCGTTATGCACCGTAGGGATTGCCATGGCGTTGGGACAAGAGGCGAGTGTCAAAGTGGGGCTGGCCCTGGACAGCTTAAGCGTTCGCGACCCCTTTCTGCTGTACATGACGAACATCCTCGGCATTGTCTTTGCGGGCAGCCTGGTTTTTTTCTGGCGGTATTACCGGCGCCGCTTGTTAGCGGTGCTGACACTGGCGTTGACATTCGGCAGTTTGATCATCGTTGTGCCGCCCTTGGGGATCAATATGGATAATCTGCTGGTCCGTAACCAGGTGCATCGGAGTCTCACCGTTGAAAGTCGTGCTCTGCTTCCTGTGGACCACAACGCTAGGTTTACGAACCTGAGTGTCCGAATCATGCAGAGTGCCGTATTTGTGCGGGGCGACATCGTGGCGTCACCTGGTCTATTCACCCAGGGACTGATCAATGTGCTTCGGGACAAACTCTCGAAAATGGTGAAGATGCCGGTCATTCTTGAGTTTGGCATCATTCCCGAAACAATCTTGCGCAGCACGGAAGCAGCTAGTTCCGACGGGTAAAGCGGAAGACTCGGCAGGTCAGGAGGTACTGATACCTTGATAGGGAGGCAATTGTCGATGAAGCCAACGCGATCGGCACCGCATATCTCCGCGCACAATTGCTTCCATCTTCGGTTTGTAGCGGCATACAGGATTTGTTGCGCAAGTACCCGGATCTGCGCGTACAGGGGGCACAGTTTCGCTTGATAAACCAGACCAGCGCGAGGTACTGCTTATGAAAGCCAATCAGCAGCTGAATGCGTTATGGCCGTATGGTCAGAAAACCCGAACTCGCTGTTTCTGGAGGAAGTACCTCAAAGGACCAGCACTCTCATTAAGGTGCTCCAATTCGCTTGGGCAGAAATCTTCCAGAGACTAGGTAATAATAGCGCTTTTACTTCCAAATGCCATATTAAAAAGGAACATCACAGGTTCAAAGTCACGGAATGGAGGCTCTACCTGTGTCCATTAATCATTCACTCTTGACAGGTTGATTCTGCAAGGCCGAAACGAGTCCGGAAAGCCCCAGTTCCGTCGTTGCGTTGGTGCTGATAATCTCCTTAGGTTGGACGGTAGTGCCATAATAGGCTTGGTTAAAATCATTGGAAACCGAAATGTGTACTCCTTGAACAGGCAGATTCGTATAGGTTTTTTGAGACTGTAACTTGGTAAAGGCCACCACGTCCCCGTTGAGGTCGCCGATGGAAGAGTCCCCTGTCATCGGCCCCCTAGCAATACGCAAATCACTGCCTAAAGTAAAACTTCCACTATAAAAAGAAGTCAATCCCAGATGTGTGTTAACAAGGAGCACGATTCCTACTCGATCGGATCCCAGCTGTAAACCTAAATCAGGAACTTCCACCGTGTAGAAGGCTTTTTGAGACCAGCCATTATCCCGGCGAACCAGGAGGACACCACTTCCTCCCGTCAGCACTCTGCCTCGATATAATTGTGGAGCGATAAAAATGGCCTTGGCTTCCTTCACATGCCCGTGAAACCATTCGTTCTTGGCCGCTAAATCGAGAATAACCAATTCAGCTTGATGTGCAATGTCTTGCTCCTCCTGTTCATCAACCACATTGTCTTCAGCCCAGGCTATGGAACCGGCACCTATTACGAGGCCTTGACTGGTCTGGAAACTCAAAGCAAACAATCCGAGCATCAACAGACTCATCAGACTTGTCATTCGTATACAAAGAAAAATCTCACAGAGCTTTTTTTTCATCATGGTCTTGGCCTCCTGATTCATGTGTTCTTGAGATAGTTAATATCCGAAACGTCAGGCCCAGTTACTGATCCCTTCCGTTATGCCACGAGAAATACTGGCGCAGCCGGCAAGAAGAGTACACATCCCACCACACAGCATGATTTGTTGAAGGATTCTCCAGTCCATCTCAACCTCCGCATTAAAGAATAGTCATGTCTGGTGCTGAGGGTCCTAAGGCTCTGGCGCTATTTGAGCGTCAGCAGTTGTGAGTTTGTACAGATTCTGAAGCCTGTCATCAAAGACCGATGCATGAATGGGATAATCCTCCCCTTTCTGTCACACTTGCGGAGGAATGTCAGCAACTTACTTGGCTTCGGTTTCCTTCACCCATCCTTTGGTCCGCAAGCATTGGTCAACATCTTGTCGAGCAGTGGCACTAGTCGATGGGGTTGCAATAGCTCGCCTCCCTGGTGAAGACATTTGCGCTTGTGCCAGATTGGCCCCGCTTGGGGACATGAGGATTTGGTTGTGGCAATCAACCTTATCGGTAGCAAAATCCGATTCGGTGGC
>JAQYVR010000259.1 GCA_030145395.1 Desulfobacteria bacterium | reverse complement strand
GATTGAAGATTGATTATTTTGGCAAGAATCTCTTAATCCATAGATATTCAATTTATCTCTGTAGGAGGTTTCATGATTCTAATCGGGGAAAACCTGAATGTGATGGTAAAGCGAATAGGGCAGGCAATGAAGGACAGAGATCCAAAGCCAATACAAGAGCTTGCCGTGGCTGAGGCTGAGGCAGGGGTCGATTACATCGATGTGAATCTGGGACCTGCCAGAAAGGGCGGGGAAGAATTGATGGAGTGGATGGTTAAAACGGTCCAGGAAGTCGTGGACCTGCCTCTTTATCTAGATACCACCAATGTGGAGGCAGTCGAGGCCGGCCTGAAAGTTTACCAGAACAAGCAGGGCAAGGCGGTCATTAACTCGATCATGTGCCGTCCGGAAAGGATGGACGCGCAGATCCCACTGGTTCCAAAATACGATGCAGGGATGGTTGCACTCCTTTGGGGGCCCGAGGGCATGCCCAGAGATGCGGCTGAACGTGGCATACTGGCAGCTGATATCCTACAGCGGGCTGCAGAGGCCGGCGCGGCAGGAGAAGACATCTGGGTAGATCCGATCATCACGCCCCTGAGTGTCCAGCAGAACCAGTTGATGGAATGCAACCAATTCATGTCAGAACTCGAAATGATCGCAGAGGTTCTGGCTCCGGGATGCAGGTCAACTTGTGGGCTCTCGAATGTCTCTAATGGAGCACCCGAACATCTCAGGCCCATTCTAAATCAGACATACATGATTATGCTTGGAAAGCTCGGGATGAAGTCTTGTATCGTAGACGCCTTTGACAAGGATCTACATGACATTGGACGGGGCAAGCGGCCGGACGTTGAGGCCCTGGTGCATCAGGTGATGGAGGGAAATGATCCGGACTTGGGCAGCCTCGATAAAGAAGCTCAAGACTATGTGAAGACTGCAAAGGTCTTGCTGGGTCATTCTCTGTACTCGGATTCCTGGTTGGAACTATAGTAGTTCTCATACATATGTTCCGTTTTGAACCATGATGGGGAGCCGACAGGGGCCATCCTGCAAAGACTGCCGTAAGCGGAACGTATACTTGAGAACCACTCTATAAGCGCATTGAAGCTGAGGATTCAGGGTTTCACGTTTATGAAGGGAACAAACTTATTTTCTACACCGCCACCTTATACATATCTCTTACCATTTTCCTAATCGGCCTAATCTATCGCACAGCAAACTGGTTTCGGTACAAAATTCGTGTAGATGCAGCAGCCCCCTCCTTCGCACAGCGTGCTTCCGCCGGCATAAAGGGCGTTGTGCGCACGTTGTTCAGCGCCAAGATCTTCGCTCTCCTTAAGGTATTTTCACAGGATGTGCTCTTTCAAAGATGGTTGATGAGAAAGGACTTTCTCCGATGGCTGGCACACATGTGCATATACGGAGGTTTCGTGCTCCTGCTTCTAATGCATGGGCTGGATACCCTCATCACATCGGTCCTGTTTGATGACTACTACCCCACACTTAATCCTTTTATGTTCTTGAGAGACTTGTTTTCTCTAGTCGTTATCGTGGGGATCGCAATGGCGTTCTGCCGAAGGCTCCTCTCAAAGAGACCCCGTCCCAAAACTACCGTTGTCGATTACTATGCCCTGGTCATCCTATCTATCATAATGATCTCTGGTATCCTCTTGGAAGGGACAAAGATCGTATCCCATTCTATATATCAGGAAATGGTGGACGAATATTCCGGTCTGGAGGAACCCGAAGAGCTTAAGGCGCTTGAGGCCTTTTGGGTCAAGGAGTTTGCAGTAGTCTCTCCCAATGTCAAAAAAACCTTTGACAAAAACGTGCTGATAGATGGCGAGCAACTGCATGAGATGAGCTGTGCCGGCTGCCACTCCCGTCCTCAATGGGGATTTATGGGTTATGGTGCAGCCAAAGTGGTCAGCCCTATCGCTTTACCCTTGGACCGGGCGAACGTACACACCTTACTGTGGTATCTGCATTTTATGGCCTGCTTCTTCGGCCTTGCCTACCTTCCATTCAGCAAGTTCTTTCATATGATTGCCACTCCGGTCTTTCTCCTGGCAAATGCTGTGATGGAGGAAGGGGAATCAGATCCTGTAAACTTAGCTACCAAGCAAGCAATGCAATTCGACGCATGCACGCACTGTGGGGACTGTACCGCGCGCTGCTCGGTCGCTGTGGCTTTTGACGAAATCCCCAATCCTAATATACTTCCGTCCGAAAAGCTGGCTGCATTCAGGTCCCTTCTTTCCGGGAACGGGCTGAATCAACAAAGCCTTATGAAACTCCAGGAAGGGAGTCATATCTGTACTGATTGCCATCGTTGCACAGATGTCTGTCCGGTCGGCATCAACCTGGAGGACTTGTGGTTAAACCTAAACAGGCATCTGGCCGGACTCGGTTACTGCAAGCCCGAACTCTGGGCCAGAGAGGCGATAGGTGCTGAGTTCGATCTGAAAAAGCTCAAAGACAGTACTTTGTCGTTGACAACCGTTGACAAAAGGTTCGCAGGTGGACTGACCGGTTCAGCCCAGGCCGGTACGTTCACCGTTTGCTTTGGCTGTCAGAATTGTACAAACGTATGTCCTGTTGTGGGCAACTACGAAAACCCGAAGGAAGTCGTCGGGCTCCTTCCTCACGAGATCATGCATTCTCTTGCCTTGAAACAGAAAGAGCTCGCCCTTGGCTCCAAGATGTTGTGGGACTGCGTCACCTGTTATGAGTGTCAGGAACATTGTCCCCAGGGCGTGCGCGTGACCGATGTGCTTTATGAGCTTAAGAACTTGGCCCTGAGACACCTTAAAGAGAAGGTAACATAAGCGTCATGGAATTTGCACTGTTTCTGGGATGCAACATCCCCATCCGCCTAAAGCAGTACGAGACGGCCTCAAGGGCCGTGTTGCACAAGCTTGGCGTGAGACTGGTGGATGTCCCAGAATTTAATTGCTGCGGGTATCCACTAAGGAACATAGACCTGAAGGCATTTGTGCTCTCTTCGGCCAGAAATCTGGCGTTGGCTGAAAGGCAAGGCTTGAACATAGTGATTTTATGCAAATGCGGATTCGGAACCATGCGAATGGCTCAGCATCTCATGAAGGAGAATGCCTCCTTGCGTGAAGAAATCAATACGATCCTTGCCACAGAGGGCTTGAAATATGAGGGAGACATTCAGGTCAAGCATCTCCTCACCGTTCTTTTCAGCGACGTGGGTACTGCGGCAATCAAGGAGAAGGTCACCAGGCCTTACGAGAAGCTCAAGATTGCGACTCACTATGGCTGTCACGCCCTGCGCCCCAGCAGTATTCTCCAGTTTGATGACCCTGTGGCGCCCACCATATTTGATCAACTGGTGGAAGTGACAGGAGCAGAGAGCGTTGACTGGCCTGCCAAGCTGGACTGTTGTGGAGGCCCATTGCTCGGAACGAATGACGAGCTCTCATTAGATTTTGCTGAGAAAAAGCTCGATAGTGCAAATAAGGCCGGCGCACATTACATAGCCACGGGGTGTGTGTTTTGCCAGATTCAATTCGACACCGTTCAGAAGAGCATGGAAAGTGGCCGGGGCTCGAACCACCGCGTGCCCTCCATCTTGTATCCTCAACTCCTGGGGCTGTGTATGGATATGGACACAGATGTCTTGGGGCTTGAGAGCAACCAGATAAATATCACAGGGGCAAAGCGTTTCTTGACAACAAACAGCCCTGGTCTGAAATCTGCTTGACACCTTGGGGCCCACGGGTTAAGCTAATAATTTCGGTTGGTTCTCCTGAAATAACACGTTAAGAAAAGGAGTAAAAGATGGCAAAAGGGATAACCGTTACTGAGTACATCTTAGCCATGCAAAAAGAGCGGCCCGAGGCGACCGGGGCCTTTACGGTACTGCTGGCCGAACTCACGGTGGCTGCGAAGATCATTGCCCAGAAAGTGAACAAGGCAAACCTGACTGAGGATTTGGGGTCTGTGGGAAGTGATAGTGTCGATGAAGAACATTTTCAGAAGCTGACGGAGTTTGCCAATGCAACGATCGTCAATCGTGTCAGTCACACAGGCCATCTCTGGTGTATGGCCTCCAAGAAAGAGACTGACCTGATCCCCATTCCACCCAGATACTCAAAAGGAGACTACATACTGGTGTTCGACCCCCTTGGAGGGATTAGTAATATTGACGTCCACATTGACGTTGGTACGGTTTTTTCGATCCTCAAGAAGGTGGATTCGGGCGACATGAGCCTTATGACGAGCGTCCTGCAGCCGGGTCACAAGCAGGTTGCCGCCGGGTATTTCATTTATGGTTCGAGCACCATGATGGTCTATACCACCGGAAGCGGCGTTCACGGCTTCACGCTGGAGCCGAGGATCGGCGAGTTTCTTCTTTCCCATGAAAACATCCGTATGCCGGAAAAAGGAAAAACATATAGCGTCAACGAGGGCAATTACTACTTCTGGGACGAGAAAGTCCAGAATGCGGTTGAATACTTCAAGACGCCGGATATCAAGACGGGGCGGCCTTATGCGCTTCGTTATACCGGTTCTTTTGTGGCAGACTTTCACCGGAACCTGCTGCAGGGTGGCATCCACATATACCCCGGAGATTCCAGAGATCCTATGAAACCCCACGGAAAGCTGATGCTCATGTGCGAGGTGAGCCCGCTTGCCTTTGTGGTGGAACAGGCCGGAGGGGCAGCCAGCACAGGTTCTGAAAGGGTTCTTGATGTCCAGCCTCAGTACCTTCATCAGAGGGTGCCGGTCCTCATTGGAAGCTCAGCCGACGTAAGTCTGGCTGAGGAATTTATGCAAGGGAAACGATAAGGTATCGCCATGCCCGAAGATAGATCAAAAAAGATCCTTTCGGTTTTTGAGGAAAAAAAAGGGGCATTGATCCCCATGCTTCAAAGGGTTCAAGAGGAGTTCGGCTATTTGCCGGAGGAAGCCCTAGCCCAAATAGCCTGGTTCTTGAAGATACCCTTAAGCCAGGTGTTCAGTGTGGCAACTTTCTATGCTCACTTCTATCTGACACGGCGGGGGGATCACCTTGTGAGGATCTGCCAGGGAACAGCCTGCCACGTACGCGGTGCCCGGGACATTCTGGAAACGGCTCAACACCTGCTTGGGATCAAGACCGGCCAGACTACTGAAGATTACAAGTACAGCCTCGAGCGGGTTGCGTGCGTTGGCTCATGTGCCATGGCACCGGTCATAATGATAGATAATGCCGTCCATCCCAAAGTCTCGCCCTTGGATCTGAAGTTTAAGTTGATGGATGAACTTATTGCCGAACATGGAGACAAGCCCAATAAAGGCAAATAAAGGTCTTTAGGGCTGCAGACCAAAGAGAACAGACGATGACAGCTGCTAAGAAAAAAGATGCTTTCAGGGGAATAAGGAGCTTTGAAGACCTGAAGCGTCTCAAGGAATCGGTTCTTGCCCAAGAGAAAGCGGACAGCAAGACACTGATTGTATGTTGTGGGACCGGCTGTCTGGCGTCAGGAGGCGACAAGGTCAGACAATCCTTTATAGATGAAGTCAGAAGGCAGGGACCGGAAGAGAATATCGTCGTCAGAAAGACCGGCTGTCGTGGTTTTTGCGAACGAGGGCCAATCGTGGTGGTTAGCCCGGAAAACATACTGTATCAGGGCGTATCCAAGGAAGACACTCCGGAAATCGTTTCAGAAACCATCCTAAAGGGCGAACTCGTTGACAGGCTCATATTCGAAGATGAGACCACAGGCGACAAATGCGTACATGAAGCCGATATTCCCTTCTATAAGAAACAGGCCAGGAGGGTACTCAGAAACTGTGGTCATATTGATCCGACGAGCATTGAAGCCTACATTGGGGTGGGCGGCTACGGGGCGTTGGCTATAGCCCTTTCCAAAATGAACCCCGAGGAAGTTATTGCCTGTGTGAAGGAGTCAGGCCTTCGAGGCCGCGGTGGCGCAGGTTTCCCCACCGGGCGAAAGTGGGAATCATCTCGCAACGCCCCTGGTGAAGAGAAATACATAATTGCCAATGGCGACGAAGGTGATCCTGGAGCCTTTATGGACCGTAGCATCATGGAAGGTGATCCCCACAGTGTATTGGAGGGAATGATCATTGCGGGATATGCGGTGGGGGC
Source organism: Desulfobacteria bacterium (assembly GCA_030145395.1). Taxonomy (GTDB): domain Bacteria; phylum Desulfobacterota; class Desulfobacteria; order Desulfobacterales. Next base: position 8,110 of record JAQYVR010000259.1, on the reverse strand, counting down.
ACAAAAGGGGTTCATATATGTGCGGGCAGAATACCCCCTTGCCGTCCGGCACCTGCACACGGCCATTGCCCAGGCTAGCGACCTGGGACTACTCGGCCAGAATATCATGGGAAGCGGATTTGATTTCGAGATAGAGATCGTGAGAGGTGCGGGAGCCTTCGTGTGCGGAGAATCAACGGCCCTGGTCTTGTCCATTGAAGGCAAACGTGGTTTCCCAAAACCTCTCCCACGGCCCAACACCAGCATTGTCGGGCTTTGGGACATGCCGACTGTGCTAAACAATGTTGAAACCTTTGCCTGTGTTCCGGCCATTATCTCAAATGGTGCAGAGTGGTTCGCGAGTATGGGAACGGAGAAAAGCAAAGGAACAAAGGTCCTGGCCCTGACCGGAAATGTGAAGAACACCGGGCTTGTGGAAGTTCCCATGGGAACGACCTTGCGAGAAATCATCTTTGACATCGGCGGCGGGATCAGAGGAAACAAAGAATTCAAGGCTGTGCAAACCGGTGGGCCCTCTGGTGGCTGTATCCCCGAAGACCTTCTGGATCTGCCTGTGGACTATGAGTCATTGGCCCGTGTCGGATCCATCATGGGTTCCGGGGGGATGCTTGTGATGGGTGAGAATACTTGCATGGTTAATATGGCCCGCTACTTTCTCGATTTCGCCCAGAACGAGTCTTGTGGCCAATGCACATTGTGCAAGTTGGGAACAAGGCAGATGTACCACATACTCTCAGACATTACTAGCGGAAAGGGCAGACCCGACGATGTGGAGGTTTTATTGGAACTGGCCGCAGCGGTCAGAGCCGGCTCCATATGCGGCCTGGGACAAACGGTTCCCAACCCTGTGATTTCCACGATCAGATATTTCCGTGAGGAATATGAAGAACACATTCATGAACATCGCTGCCGAGCTCTCGTGTGCAGGTCTCTGGTTTCTTACCGCATCAAGGAACACAGGTGTAAGGCGTGTATGCTCTGTCTAAAGGGCTGTCCGGTTGGTGCCATTATTGGTGCCAAATGGCAGGTCCATGAAATCGATCAGACCAAGTGCATCAAGTGTGGTGCATGTGTGGAGGTGTGTCCTCCCAGATTTGATGCAGTCGAATGTCTTACCGGCAAGGCAAACGAAGGGTGATCCCTTGCCGACTAGGGAATGCGGATTTGCAATGATGGCCGATGAGTGATTTATCCTTAACCATAAACGGCATTGAGGTAGCGGCCCGGGAAGGCATGACCATCCTGGAGGCAGCCCAGAGTTCCGGGATTTATGTCCCTACGCTATGCCATTGTCCCGGGCTTACCCCGGAGGGCGCCTGCCGTATATGCCTGGTTAAGATTGAAAAAAAGAAAAAGCTTCATCCCGCCTGTCGCACACCTGTTGAGGCCGGGATGGTGGTAATTACGGATGATGCAGAAATTGAGCAGGTTCGTCGTGTGACCCTTGAACTTATCTTGAGCGACCATGACTTCAACTGTCTCCTGTGTCGGAAGAGCGGGACTTGCCGCCTCCAGGACCTGGTCAACCGCATCGGCTTTGACGAGCATCGGCTTGATCGTCTCGACCGTGTGGCCAAAGACCTTCCTGTTGATACGAGCAATCCCTTCTTCGATTTTAATCCAAACAAGTGCGTCCAGTGCGGCATATGCATTAGAACCTGCCGCGAAATCGTGGGGGTTGATGCCATCGACATGGCATATCGGGGTTATGAAATCAAGGTCAGCACGTTTGGTGACAAGCCTTTCAAGGAATCGGTCTGCGTCTCTTGCGGGGAATGTGTTGAGCGCTGCCCGGTAGCAGCCCTGATACCCAAGAAGATCGAATATCCCACCCGGGAAGTAAAAACCATTTGCGCATACTGCGGTGTGGGCTGCGGACTCCGTCTGGGTGTACGTGGAAATACCATTATCGGCGCCAGGGGCGACCGCGACAATCCTGTGAACAAGGGGGAGCTTTGTGTTCGTGGCCGTTTTGGTTATAAGTTCATTCACAGTCCAGACAGGCTAACGTCTCCAATTGTCCGGGCATACGATCCCCTTGAACGCCAGGCACACGGCATAGACGAAACTGGAGAATCAAGCAAACCCGTTACGTCCCCTCTTGTAAAACAAGAAGGGGATTTTGTTGAGGTCACATGGGAACAGGCTATCAAGTATGTAGCCAGCTCCCTGGATCATTTCAAGGGAGATCAGTTTGCTGCCATGTCCTCTGCCAAGTGTACTAATGAGGAAAACTATCTCTTTCAGAAGTTTGTCAGGACCGTTATGGGAACAAACAATATCGACCACTGCGCGCGTCTCTGACACTCCCCCACGGTAGCCGGTCTGGCTGCCACGTTGGGTAGCGGTGCCATGACAAACTCTATCTCTGAAATCGGAGATGCCGCTTGTATCTTTGTCATAGGGAGCAACGCCACAGCTACCCATCCCATTATAGGGAGACAAATCAGCCGGGCAATAAAACGTGGTGCAAAGCTTATTGCAGCTGATCCCAGACGAACGGAGATGCGCCGAATGGCCGACATCTGGATGGGGCACCAACCCGGGACCGATGTTGCCTTGTTGAATGCCATGGCCAGAATCATCATTGAAGAAAACCTTCATGATGCCGATTTTATCGAGAAACGGTGTGAAGGCTTTGAAGCTTTTCAGGAATCGATCATGGGACCTCCCCTTTCCATGGCCGAGACAATCACCGGCATCCCACTTGAAAAGATCGCCTCGGCTGCTAGAACATTTGCCGAAAGTTCTACGGCGACTATTCTCTATGCCATGGGGATTACCCAACACTCCCATGGCACAAACAATGTAAAGGCAGTTGCCAATTTGGCTCTTCTTACAGGGAATATCGGCAAACCTTCAACAGGTGTCAATCCGCTAAGAGGTCAAAACAATGTTCAGGGGGCTTGCGACATGGGTGCCCTGCCGAACGTGTTTACCGGCTACCAGAAGGTCGATGATCCCAAGGTGCTCAAGAAATTTGAGAAGGCCTGGGGTTCCAAGCTTAGCCCGACTCCGGGGCTCACTCTGACCGAGGTCTTTGAGGCTGTCAATTCTGGCAAGGTTAATGCGCTCTATATCATAGGTGAGAATCCCGTGGTCACAGAGGCCGACACAGGTTCTGTCCAAGAATCGATCGCAAAGCTGGACCTTCTGATCGTACAGGATATCTTCCTCACCGAGACCGCGAAACTGGCTGACATAGTTCTCCCTGCGGCCAGCTTTGCTGAAAAGGACGGAACCTTTACAAACACGGAACGGCGCGTACAGAGGGTCCGGAAAGCCATAGAGCCTGTGGGCGACAGCCGCCCTGACTGGATGATCATTCGCGACATCGCCAAACAGATGGGGGCAGAGGGGTTTGATTTTGAAGGCCCTGAACAGATCATGGAAGAGATTCGCGAGCTCACCCCAAGTTATGGGGGTATTACATACGAACGTATTGATCAGGACGGCCTCCAGTGGCCGTGCCCTGATTTGAAGCATCCGGGGACACCCTATTTTTATGCGGAAAAGTTCACCACACCGAGCGGTCGTGGACAATTCACGCCTCTCGAATATGCCCCGCCGGCAGAAGTTACGAGCCGTGAGTATCCTTTGGTCTTGACCACCAGGCGCAGTACCTTTCATTACCACGGGACACTGTCTCGAAAGGTCGATGGGCTGAATGACTTGCGCGGCGAAGAACAGATAGAAATCAATCCTGTTGATGCGGCCTCTCTAGAGGTAGAGAACGGTGAGACTGTGAAGGTGGTCTCCAGGCGTGGGGCTGTTGTGGCCAAGGCAAGAATCTCAGAGGTCACTCCTCCGGGTGTTGTTTCTATGACGTTCCACTATCCTGAAACCCGTACCAATATTTTGACCCACGCTGCCTTGGACCCCATAGCCAAGATCCCGGAACTCAAGGTCTGTGCAGTCAAGATCGAACGTGAAATCGATTTCGGTACAGATTACCTTGCATGGGGAACTGGTAGGAACAGATAATTTTTGTGTGAGATTGGCTGGTATCTCCATATGGAGAAATCGAGCTTGAGAATCGGAGCTGATCCGTGCCAGGTTTTCAGCGCCCTCTATCATGAACCGGGCGCTATTTTTTTGGAGAGCCAGAGGCCTTCCTTTACGGACCGGTATTCCTATATAGCCTGGAACCCGGAGAAGGTTTTCGAGGGTAGTATAGCAGAGCTTAACAAGGACGAGTTCTTTTCCTTCATATCCTCCTGTAGCCGGGACTACTTTGTAGCCGGTTATATAGGATACGAGGCGTGCCAGTGGATAGAAGACCTCCCCTCCCCCGGTGCCAAGGACAAACCGAATCCCGATATCTATCTCGCGGCCTATCCCCAGTTTCTTGTATTTGATCATATACAGAAGACTTGGTCCTCCTGGCACAAAGACGCGCCCCCTGCCCTGCCTAAATCTTACAGACAAAGGAGTCAAAGCGGGTCGAGTAAAATGCTCGGCTTCAATCAGAGCAAAACGACTTATCTCAAAAATGTTGGGCACGTACTTGACTACATCAGGGCAGGAGATGTCTATCAGATCAACTACACCCAGAGGGTCTACTTCAACTGCCGCCAAGACCTTTTTGACCTCTACTTACGCCTGAAGCAGATCCAGCCTGTCTCCTATGCAGCATTCATCAACCTGGGAAAGGGTACCGTTATTTCCGGAAGTCCCGAACTCTTTTTGCGCCTCAAACAAGACACCGTCTTGAGCAAGCCGATGAAGGGCACAAGAAAGAGATCCAGGGAAGCCAGGATTGACAGGAGATTGAGGCGAGAGCTGAAAGAGAGCGAAAAAGACCAGGCAGAAAACGTGATGATCGTCGACCTCATGAGAAATGACCTGGGGCGCTTTTGCGAGTATGGTTCCATAAAGGTTCCGAGGCTGTACGTGGTTGAGGGGTATGACACCGTTTATCAGATGGTCTCTTACGTGAACGGAATGATCAGAAACGGCACGCGGGTTTCCGATATGATCCGGGCCACATTTCCACCGGGTTCGATCACGGGCGCTCCCAAGAAGAGAGCCATGGAGATTATCTATCAACTCGAGCCTCACCAGCGTGGCGTGTACTGTGGGGCTATCGGCTGTTTCTTTCAGAATAAAATGACTCTCAACGTAGCTATTCGAACGCTTGAACTGTGGGATGGGCAGGGTGTCCTCGGGGTTGGCGGCGGCATCGTCGCTGACTCAGACCCTGAACTCGAATACGAGGAAAGTATCCTCAAGGCAAGGGCTTCCATGATGGCCCTTGGAATAGAGTTATAGATAGTTCCCATCCATAAATAGCCCTTTCCCGATGAGCGGCGTTCTCCGCGGGCTTCGGTCTGCGGAGTACGATCTGTACGCCTCGACGAAACCCCTGTGCGTCCATACACATCAGAAACCTTTCTGCTTACTTCCAACTAGCTGAATTTATGCGATGTGGCATGAGTTTTGCTTCCCTCTTAAGTGTTTCAGTTTTCTACATCACAAATCTTACTCGCGAGGTCACGTCATGAAGAAAAGGAAAGCGAAAGTTGATCGAAGAAAACATAAGCGGTTTCGGGCCCAGGACGGTGTGTTTGTTATAGTTAGGCCCTCTGATAACGGAGCGTGTCGACTGGTAAATATCGGGATGGGTGGACTTGCATTTGATTATCTTACCGGTAAAGCCCCGTCAATCGAAGCAACTGAGCTGGAGGTATTCCTGACGGATAGTCTCTTTCGTTTGTATGATGTACCTTGTAGAAGCATTTGGGATTTGACGATCTATCAAACTGAGCATTCCACTCTGCACAAAAGGCGCGGTGGAGTCCAATTCGGGGAACCAACTGAGAATCAGGTGTCTCAAATCGAACACTTCATTGAGAACTTCACCACAGGTGAGGCGTAAGTTTCACGGCCAATCCACATCCTGATGTCAAAGAACTGACAATGGTTTTGTCTCTGGTTCACAAACCGTCAAACAGCACAAAGGAGGTTACAAGTGGAAAAAGCGTATGTACGGAAAATGGAAAGACTCGCAGAATACTGCCCGGAAGACTGTAAATTCCACAAGCCTGGTGTTCAAAATCTCTGTAAAGCACAAGATGTCGGACTCGAAACATTCGTGCAATGTTTAGAAAAGGAACCCTCTGCGTGCGACTGCTCGCTCTCTTTTGTGAATTCATGGTTTTGTTCCTGTGCCCCTCGTGTCTATATCGCCAAGAAACTAAGGAAGTGCCCATAGCATTACCTCTCACTTAACTGGCTCTCCAGACAGGGCCTCAGATCAATTACCCACCCAAAGTCCCTTTGTAGGCCTATCCATTTCCCTTGCCTCAATCAGATAGAACCACCTCCTTTCCGTTTAGGTCTCCGATGGTAGCTTACCCGCGACAAATTAGTGTTTTACCTTCAAGAAACTGGTGTTGTCCCGTATCAAGTATACCGTCAAATTTCCGATAAAAAGATTGAAGGGAGCTGTAAATGATCTCAGTGCCCGTAAAACATGCCAAAGGGGGTTACAGATGGAACATGCGCATATGCAAAGAACTGAAGAACTCATAGAATACCTCCCCGAAGGCTTTAGATGGTACAAGCCCGGAGTCGGGTTTACCTGTGAAGCAAGAGACAATGGACTCGAATCATTTGTTGAGTGCCTGGAAACACATTCGTACATGTGCCAGTTCTCGGTGTTTTACGGTTATTCGTATTACTGTAGCTGCACTGCTCGTGTCTATGTTGCTAAGAAGTTGGAATTATAATTAAATCTTTCTATCAAACCCCGAATCAGGCCCGGCCACATACCTTATTAAAGGACGGTTCGGAGCGCTTGCTCTTCGGGGTTTCAAGGGAAGTCTGAGGTCGGTGGCGACAAATTTTCTCTCTGCACACAAAAAAAGATGCCGGAGATGAGAAAAAATGACCCCGACCCCGGATTTCCCTTAACCCACAAAGCGAATTGGATGTCCCCAAATCTACTGCACTCACCGTCTCTCCACCCGCAAATCCTTGACAAATTAGCAAGTTCCTGATACCCCCCTTTCAACTTCAAACATAATCCGTTAACCCCAACCATAGGGGATGCTGTGAGATGAATACAAAAACCCCGTGTCTCGTAAGGAGCGGTGGGGTTTTGTGTTTTTTCGCCGATTGGTGTTTCGATATGGTTTTAATATCGTAACATTTCCAAAAATGAAGATTATGGGAAGTTATCTTGAAAAAGCTTCGGCTTGAAATATTCGAGATAATGTAAAGATGTCTTGAGTCGGAACACACCTTAAAAAGCCCGTTTTTTGTCCCCAATCCGGTTTCGATTTGTGTTTGATATCTTGAAATTCAGGATATTAGAAAGCATGGGAAGGAGTCTGGAACTGTCGACTGTGGACATGGAAGGCAAATTATGATAACAGGTCTGGACCCGGACCGAATCTGTCACGACAGGATAAGGTGCCCATGATAACGCAGGATCAGGCCTATACAAGTCCGATCTGGTATACGCCTTAAAAATAGGAGTCAGTAATGCTAATAATGAAAGGAAAGGAGGACCCTGTGAAGTTTCTAAGAAAACACACCGCAAATCTGACGGCACTCGTCATCTTGGTGGCGCTGTCTCTGCTGCTCGCCACCACGGCCTTTTCACAGACGTCAGCTGGCGAAAAACCGCCAGTAAAGGAGAGGTGGATCCGCGTCAAGATTAAAGCTTCCGTTGAAAACATCAACGCGGACAAGCGCGAGATCACGCTGAAGGGGCCGCAAGGAAACCTGGTTACGGTGACCGCGTCGGAAGCCGTCAAGCGATTTGATGAAATTAAGGTTGGTGACACGGTTCGAGCGGAATACTTGACCTTCCTGCGTGCCGAATTTCGTGAGCCAACCGCAGAGGAGAAAGCGACGCCGCTTGTGGTTCTGGCTGAAGCAGGCAGAGCGCCCAAGGAGGTGGATCCTGCCGGTGTTGTGGGAGCGGTCGTTAAAGCGGTCGTTAAAGTCGTTGCCATCAACACGGAAGAAAAAAAGGTAGCCATCCAGGGCCCGAGAGGCAACTTCCTGATCTTACCCGTTAGAGACGAGGCGGTGCTGAATAATCTGAAAGTGGGCGAGGTCGTTATCATGACGTATGCCGAAGCCGTAGCTCTTTCGCTGA
>JAQYVR010000155.1 GCA_030145395.1 Desulfobacteria bacterium | reverse complement strand
TCCGGGACTCATTTTCCAATCTCTCAGACATTGAGAAGTTGTGTCGGGAGGCCTATCTGAAGATTATCTCTGGCTCTTCTGGAGTCTCACCGCAAAGTTAATTTCCTGTTATGCTGTGCACCGCCTGCGATCTGACCTTTTCGATTCTCAAGAAGTTACTGAACAGGCCTTTAGCTATTGGCAACCTATGGAACGAGACCAAGGCTAAAATGAACTACTGTAGTTGATATGTCACTCTACTGTCCTTGTAAGTCACGACTCCTGAGAAGAACGTCGGCTTATTGTTGATAGAGGTATTCAGGAAGCTCATTAATACAAAAAACTATGGCCACCAGGGTTCGATCCTTGGTGGCCTTTTCTTATTTGTCAGGGTTTGTAAGAATTTTGCATTACTGCCAATCTGAGCACCCCGAAACAATGCAGTAGGATAAATAAGAGCCCTTCACCTTTGACTTTAGCTCACGGTTGGGTAGAGTTTTGTCGACTTGCGTTGACTAACGGTTTTGTCATTTCTGCCTATACCTTCAGTTCTGAAATATAGAGGAGAGGAGTACATCATGCTTATACGAGTTATGTACGATGATGGGACGTTTGACATGGTTAAACCACAAAGGCTGGACCTCTTGTTGGAAACTGAGAAGCTGACTAGCTTTAAACGCTCCGACAGTTGGGTTGTCATCGGTCGTGACGCTCTTAGGAGTAGTAGATCGCAAGGCCACAAAGGTGTAGAAAGACGAGCTTGTTAAGGACAAGCCCATCTTAGGTCTATATGTTTCATTTTTAAATCATGCCTTCCGAGAAGAAAACCGGCTTCTTGTTGATAGAGGTACTTGAGAGACAAAAGTTATGGCCACCTGGCAACGGGTGGCCTTTTTTGTAATGTAGGCAATATGAGACGTTGATACTTTGACAAAATGATGATGTTTGTCATCATAATCTTATGACATGTCGTTCGATCGTAAACGGGAGGCACGGTTAGCTCAAAAGCCTCAGGTTTAATCTTCGGGAAAGGACTGTAACATGAAAATCACCTTCCATGGCGCCGCCCGTACCGTTACAGGATCCCAGCACTTGATTGAAGTGAATGGGCGAACTCTCTTACTTGACTGTGGCCTGTTCCAGGGCAGGCGCAAGGTGGCTTTCGAGCGCAACCGCAGAGAATTGCTTCCGGGTGAGAGTATCGATTGCCTGGTGCTGTCCCATGCCCACATCGATCACTCCGGCCGAATTCCCCTGCTGATCAAGAATGGCTTTAACGGCGACATCTTCTGTACCTCAGCAACGCGTGACCTCTGTGCCGTAATGCTCATGGACAGTGCATTCATTCAGGAAAAAGATGTGGAGTTCGTCAACCGCAGGCGTAAGAAGAACGGCCAGAATCCTTTCGAACCCCTCTACACCAAAGCCGATGTGAGCCAGGCTATGGCGCAATTCGTGGGTCTGAGTTACGGTCGCCGCCACCAGCTTTTTCCCGGTGTTCACCTCACCCTGATCGATGCCGGACACATGCTGGGAAGCGCCCACGTTATCCTCGATATCGATGATCAGGAGACTGGCCAGAGTCGCCGTCTGGTTTTCAGCGGCGATATTGGCCGGCCGGATATCCCCATCATCTGTGATCCCGTGCCGCTTATCGATGGCGCCGACATCCTGATCATGGAGAGCACCTACGGTAACCGTTCTCACCCTCCTTACCCGGAGTCGGAGAAGGCCTTGGAGCGTATCGTCAATGAAACTGCAAGCCGTGGTGGGGCTCTGTTGATCCCGGCATTTGCAGTCGGCCGGACCCAACAGCTCGTGTACGCTCTCCACCAACTGCACAGCAACGGAGCCATCCCCGATCTCCCAATCTTCGTCGATAGTCCTTTGGCCACCCGTACTACCGAAATCTTTCGGTTGCATCCCGAGGTCTACGATGACGAAATACGCGAGTTTCTTCTCACCGACGATGACAACAACCCCTTTGGCTTTGGTCGGCTCAAGTACACCCAGACTGTAGAGCAATCAAAGGATCTCAACAGCCTGAGAGTTCCTGCGGTCATTATCAGTTCCAGTGGCATGCTTGAAGGCGGACGTATCCTCCATCACATGCGTCACCGTATTGGAGACCCGCGCAACACCATTCTCTTCACCAGTTGGCAAGCACCCAACACCTTGGGGCGTCGTATGGTGGAACAAGAAAAAATCGTTCGTATCTACGGTGAAGAATATCATGTTCGTGCCAAGGTCGAGGTTCTGCAAGGATTTTCTGGACACGCCGACCGGGAGGGCCTGATCGATTTTGTAAAGGTCATGCAGCGCAAACCACAGCATACCTTCCTCGTGCATGGCGAAGTGGATTCCGCGGAGAGTCTGGC
>JAQYVR010000150.1 GCA_030145395.1 Desulfobacteria bacterium | reverse complement strand
CTGATCAGTGCGATGGAAAATGCCAATATGCACGATCCACGTATCTGGGCTACCGGCGGTCGTTTACAACAGGTCTGGAAGGAGGCTTTGCCCTCCAATAATGCCCGAGCCAAAGCAGCTAAAGAAGCATTGGATGTGAGGCTTGCTGAAATTAACAGGAACCGTCCGGAGAAAATGAATCAACCCATTGTGCACTGATCATTATGAGCTGGAACAGAAAATTCCCTGATTGAGATCACGGCCGAACTGGCTGCACGTGTGGAGGTTCCTGCCAGAGACGTCGCGGAGAACCGGGCGAGTCCAGGGTTCCATGATAATTGTCAAAATCATATTAGAAGAGGAGGAGTAAGACCGATGAAAAACTTTACCCAATTTATCAAAACCACCGTACTTGGAGGTTTAATTTTCCTCGTTCCCTTAGTTGTGGTGACGGTTGTTCTGGCGAAGGCTCACGAAGTCATGTCAAAGGTAGCGAAACCGTTCAGCGCGTTGATTCCGTTGGACACCGTCGGAGGCGTGGCGATTGCCAACCTATTGGCCATACTGGCGATCCTGCTGTGTTGCCTCATTGCAGGAATGATAGCAAAAGGGGACGCTGCAAAACGCCTTTTAAAATCCACAGAAGAGAAGTTACTCGTCATTCCGGCATACGCTTTTGTTAAGGGAGTGACCGACAGTCTGATAAGCAGTGAAGAGGCCGCCAAGGCCTTTGTCCCAGTGATTGTTAAATTCGATGATAACGCCCAGATCGCCTTTGAGATCGAGCGGAGCGAGAGGGGGAACGTGGTCATCTATCTGCCCGGTTCCCCGAATCCCTGGTCTGGTTCGGTGGTGTACTTTGAAGAGGACCGCGTCGAGCGGCTCGATATGACCGTACCAGAAGCCATCAATAATATCAGACATCTAGGGCGTGGATCCGCGAAATACCGAGAGCAGGTTCGGAGGACATGAGTGAACCCTTAGACGTGGTGAAGAAGGCCGAAATCCATAAGAACACGCTGTGATGAAGAGATGTATCGAAATCTTTGTGATCCTCTGTGTGATCATTGTTAGCGTCTCATTGGCGAAGGGTGAGGGAAGTGCCGCCGCTCGATTGGACCAATATGCGACTGATTCCCTGAATGCTACGTATCTGATCGAGGGGAAGGCTGTTCGCTTGATGGATGGCCGTTTCGAGTTGCCCGCTGCACCCGGTTCGGCAACGATGATCAGGACATCTGTTTTTGGAAAGCCGGTTTACGGTGACCTTGACGGGGACGGTGATGAAGATGCGGGGCTGTTTATTTTGCACACCCCCGGCGGCAGCGGAACCTTCTATTATGTTGCCGCGGCGCTCAACAGGAACGGCAACTACAGAGGGACAAATGGTGTTCTTCTTGGAGACAGAATTGCTCCCCAGACCATTCAGATAAGCAATGGGGTGGTTGTTGCCAACTATGCCGACCGCCGACCGGATGAACCGATGGTGGCCCGTCCGTCTGTCGGCAAGACGAAGTATCTGACCCTCAAGAATGTGCAATTAGAAGAAATAAAGCCACTCGGGCAGGGGGAGCAGGCCCTTGAAGGGTGGGTCATCATCGGTCACGAGGTGCGATCGTTTAAGCCATGCTTACGAAAGACGGATCTCTGGATCTTGGGAGAGTCGCCGGCGTTGAGGGAGATCATCGCAGCGCATGGTAAGGCGTTTCTCGATCGGAAGCGGTACGCTCCTTTGTTTATGGTTCTTGGCGGTAAGTGCGCTGAACGGCCTACAGGTGGCTTTGGTAGAGAATACGAAGGTGCGTTTTTAGCCACCCAGCTAGTTCAGGTTTGGCCGCGGGGGAACTGCAAGAGTGCGCTGATTGTTGTGGATGCTCCGACCCCTGGCGCGGTTATTACTTCTCCTCTCAGGGTCCAAGGTAAAGCCCGGGGCGTCTGGTTTTTTGAGGGAGATTTTCCCATCGTTCTCAGGGATTCAAACGGCAAAGTCATCGCAAAAGGATATGCAACCGCAAAAGATGAATGGATGACTGAAAAGTTCGTACCCTTTGAAGCGGTAATCAAGTTCAAAATGCCAGCTTCCGGCAGCAAGGGGACGCTCATTCTCAAAAAAGACAACCCCACCGATCTACCTGAGCATGACGATGAACTGGGGATCACAGTCTTTTTTGATTGATAAAGATAATGCTG
>JAQYVR010000138.1 GCA_030145395.1 Desulfobacteria bacterium | reverse complement strand
AAAAGAATTTACCAGCTTTGACGGGATCATCGTCACGGGAAGCGGCCGCAAGTTAGTGGGCCACATCCTTAACGTGCCGGATGTCAATGAAATAGTCACGCAGGCTAAGGCCACCTGTCATTATTATCCCACCGCCCGAACCATCATCGAAATTGGTGGACAGGATTCCAAACTCATCTTTCTGGATCGGGACGCGCAGAGCGGGGAACCCCTCGTCACTGACCATGTTCTAAACGAGGTTTGCGCTGCGGGTACAGGGTCGTTTCTTGATCTGCAGGCCGATCGGCTCGGTATAAGGATCGAGGAGCTTGGTGCCCTGGCCGTCTGTTCAACGCACCCGGCCAGAATTTCCGGCCGATGCAGTGTTTTTGCCAAAAGCGACATGGTTCACCTCCAGCAGGAAGGAACGCCAAAGTCCGATATCGTCGCAGGGCTGTGTTTTGCGCTCACCCGAAACTTCATAACCAACCTTGGCAAGGGGAAATCCTTTCCCGCACCGATTGTATTCCAAGGCGGGGTGGCTGCCAACCCGGGCGTGGTCAAGGCCTTTGAGGACCTTTTGGACCTTGGCTCAGGCGCCTTAATCATACCGGAGCATTTTCTCATTATGGGAGCCCTTGGCTCTGCCCTGATGGCCAGCACACAGAATCGAGGTCAGGTCACTCCTTTAGAAAAGCTGATTCAAAGTGTCCAGGCTGAAATGAAAAGAGGTAAAGATCGTCCTCTTGCGGCTCATCTTAAACCTTTGATCCCCACAAAAGCTGATCAAGATACGGCGGCCCATTACTATGGGATTAAGCCGGGAGACGACGCAGATGTGTTTATAGGTGTTGATGTGGGCGCCGTCAGCACGAACATCGTACTAATTGACACCGGGGGACGCCTTGTTGCCAAGCAGTACTGGTACACACGTGGAGAAGCGGTTGAAACCGTGCGAGCAGGGCTTGAAGAGATGGCCCGACGGGTGGGTCCTGGAGTGAGAGTATCCGGCGTAGGTGTGACCGGTAGTGGGCGCTATTTTGTAGGCGATTTTGTGGGGGCAGACGTTGTGATCAATGAGATATCGGCCCAAGCACGGGCAGCTCTCCATCTCGAACCTGAAGTGGATACGATCATTGAAATTGGGGGACAGGACTCCAAGTATATAAGTTGCGAACAAAGCCAAGTCGTCGACTTTGAGATGAACAAGGTTTGTGCGGCGGGGACAGGCTCTTTTCTGGAGGAACAAGCCGCCCGCCTGAAAGTCCCGATTCAGGCGATCTTCAGCGACTTGGCCTTTGCTTCAAGAACACCGGCCGATCTTGGCGCCCGCTGTACGGTATTCATGGAATCAGACCTCATTCACCACCAGCAGGCGGGGTACAGCCTTAGCGATCTGACGGCAGGGCTTTCTTACGCCATTGTCCACAACTACCTTGAAAAGGTGGTGGGCACCAGAAGAATTGGCAATCGTATCATGTTCCAAGGGGGCGTAGCCGCAAACCAAAGCGTCGCGACTGCTTTCGAAAACATCCTGGGCAAGCCATTGATCGTCCCTGAGCATCACAACGTCACCGGTGCCCTGGGTGCAGCATTGGCCGCCAGGGACCTGGGACCGGACTCAACCTGCTTTGCGGGGTTTCATCTGAAAGATCGCCCGTACGAAGTCAAAACGTTTGAGTGCCAGAAATGTCCCAACCTCTGCCGTATCCATGAAATCTATATAGATGACAGACTCCGCTCTTATCATGGCAGCTTGTGCGGCCGGTATGAGAAGGTGACTGACAGCTCTCTTTACAGCGGTCTTGCGGATTTATTTCAGGAACGCGATGTGCGCCTCATGGGAGGATTTGATGAGGAGGCCGGAGCAGTCAAGGGGGCAGGTCCCGTAGTGGGTATTCCAAGGACCTTGACGTTCCATGAATATTTCCCATTCTGGTATGCCTTTTTCAATACCTTGGGGCATCCCGTGGTTCTCTCTGACAAGACGAACAAGACATCGGTTCAGGCAGGGCTTTCTTATGTGCCGTCGGAGACCTGCTATCCTGTGAAGACAGTTTACGGCCACATATCTGATCTCATATCCAAGGGTGCCGAGAGGGTGTTGCTCGCCTGCGAAGTGGACCACAGGCAACCCAATGAACAGGGGCTTCGCAGTTTCAATTGTCCGTATATCCAGTCCATGCCGTATATGGTGGAGGCGGCAATGGGCTCCAAGGTGAGATTACTTGCGCCTGTTTTGTATCGGAGTCGTCCTAGAGATGAGACTGACAGAATGCTCATGGCATTGGGCAGGTCTCTTGGGCATAGCTCAAAAAGGGCCAGGGAGGCTGCTGCCGCGGCCCATGAGGCACAGAATAACTTTGACCGGTGGCGGCAAACCCGGGGGGCAGAGATTCTATCTTCCTTGGAAGACGATCAGCGAGCCCTGGTCCTGTTGGGTAAGTGTCACAATATCTTTGACAAGGGCCTGAATCTGCACCTTGCAAGAAAGCTGAGGCGCACCGGGCATCTTACCATACCGTACGACATGCTCCCTTTAGACGATGTGTCACTTCCTTCCCACTATGACAATGTGGTGTGGAAGAATACCCGCGAGCTAATGAAAGCCCTCCAAGTAATTCGTGGAGACGAGCGTCTCTTCCCGGTACTGCTGACGAATTTTGGGTGCGGTCCGGATTCCTTTTTCATGAAGTACATGGAGACCGAAACAGCGGGCAAGCCTCACTTGACTCTTGAAGTGGATGAGCACACAGGTGACGCAGGCATGGTTACACGCATCGAAGCATTTCTGGACACTCTGGGCGTACCGCCCGGACAGCCAAAACCCCAACCAAGTCCGCTCAATCTGGTAATCAAGGGGAAGCAAAGGGCTATGGACCCGTGGAATCCTGATTCGGATTTCATGAAGCGCATCGAAGATCGGGTAATCCACTTCCCTCATGTCTCCCTTTCCTTCTGCGCTATAGTCCAGGCTGCCTTTGAGGCCATCGGCTTGGAGGCCCAGGTACTCCCGAAGGCGGATGATGAGACCGAGTACCTCGGGCGAAAGGTGACCTCCGGCAGGGAATGTCATCCATTCATCGCCTCTTGCGGGGACTTCGTGAAGATGACCCAGCAGCCTGGATTCGATCCCGACCGGACCGCAGTCTGGATGGCAAACTATGATGGAGCTTGCAGGTTTTCTCAATACGGCATCGGTTATGCTGATCTTTTCAGGCGTCTCAATTTGCCTCAGATTCCAGTCGTTGCGCCACTTACATCAACGCGATTTGACGAGTTATCCGGTCTCTTTGGTCTGCGTTTCACTGCATTGCTGTTGCAGGGATGGATGGCTGCCGAAGTCCTGCAAAGGCTGCGACTCCATATCCGTCCGTATGAAAGAAAACCAGGGGAGTGTGATCGTGTTTTTGAGTCAGGTATTAAAGATATTGCCAAGGCCATGGTCCAGCCGAACGGCAGGCCCTCATGGCAAAACCGCAATCTATTTTCGGCCTTAAGGCGAGCAGCCAAAGCCCTTGAGGACGTCCCGGTTGACCGGTCCAAACAACGTCCAACTATCGGCATTGTTGGGGAGTTTTACACGGTATTGAATAGTTGGGCCAACCAGGACCTCATACGGACCCTTGAAGGACTAGGTGCAGAGGTAAGGATACATGGGCTTACCGTAACGAATTGTTTCACGCTCTTCTCCCAGCACTACCATGCCAGAAATAGGTTGAAGGAGAGTAGATTGAACGCCGCTCTCTATTATTTTCTCCGTAACCGATGGCTGATGTCCTTGGTAAACAGCACAGAAAGATGCTTGCCGGATGAGTTACGGGCTTTCGGCAACCTCGATGTTCGTACAATATTAGATGAGGCTGCACCCTTCATATATTATGACATCGACCCTATCCTAGCCACCTTTACCGCGAGGGTGAGGCAGTTTGCTGCGTCGGGCATTTCAGGGATATGCAACTTGTTTGTGCTCAACTGCATGATTGGAAATGTAACGGTCTCCATCTTTAAAACGGCTCTTAGGGATCACAAAAACCTTCCACTATTACATGCTGTTTATGACGGTCAGAAGGAGACCAACATGCTCACTCGAATCGAAGCCTTCATGCATCAGGCCAATCTATACCGAGAACGATTAGGATAGACAGACCAAGTGCCTGAAACGGATCGGGCCTCAACAGTGAGATAGGCTTTGACATCTGTGAGATAATGATTTAATTAATAGGGTTAGGCGCATTATGCAGTAAACGCATGCTGTGAAGCCAAGTGTGAAGCTAATCCGGAAAGTCGTCATTACAAATGAACTCGGGCTGCATGCCCGTGCTGCTGCCAAGATTGCCAAATTGGCTGAGGGAGCCCTTGCTGAAGTCTATATTGTGAAGGATGGTCAAGAGGTGGACGCAACGGACATTCTTGACATCATAGCCCTTTACTGTCCATGCGGCGTAGAGGTAGCAGTGAGGGTCGCCGATCCTGCGGACGAAAAGGTATTGAAGGACATAACCCGACTAATTGAGACCGGTTTTGGAGAATCGTAAGAATGCCTGACAGCACAGCCAGACATGAAGTCAAGCCTGAGGCAAACCTGACACTTCAGGGCGTCGCCGGGTCCCCCGGTATTGCCATTGGCAAGGCCTATCTGGTGCAGCAGGAAGATGTTGATGTTGTGGAGAAACGCTTCGTCTCGTCTGAGGATACACCTGACGAAGTAAAGCGTTTCAAGGAAGCAGTCAAGAAGGCCCGGAAACAGCTCAAGCGTATCATCGACGACGTGCCCAAGGAGTTTAGGGAGCATATATATATCCTCGACGCACACATGATGCTCTTGAAGGACAAGATGCTCTACAAAGGGACCATCGCGCATATTGAGAACGAACATGTTAATGCAGAATGGGCCCTGAAAATGGCCGTAGATGAGGTCAAATCAATCTTTAAGAAGATGCCGGATCCCTATTTTAGGGAAAGGGGTTCAGATATTACGCATGTCTCCAAGCTCGTCACGGAGAACTTGCTCGGCACCAAGCCTTCCAACCTCTCTGGTATCGACAAACGGGTCATTATCGTAGCACGCGACCTGTCTCCTGCAGAAACAACGCAGATTCAGCTCGAAAAGATACAGGCTTTCTTGACGGATTCGGGGGGCAGAACGTCCCATACCTGTATCATTGCAAGGTCCCTTGAAATTCCTGCTGTGCTTGGCCTGGGTACTGCTACACAACAGATTAAGACCGATGACCTCATTATTGTGGACGGGAGCGCCGGAGTGGTCATACTTAATCCGGACGAGGAAGCGCTTACCCGGTATCAAGAACGCAGAGATTTATTTGAACAGTACCAGGCCACTATTACTAGGTCCAGTCATCTGCCAGCTGAAACCACCGACGGGTTTAACTTGCCGGTCATGGCGAATATTGGCGTGGTCGAAGAAGTGGTCTCGCTTATTGACCATGGCGCGGATGGAATCGGTTTGTATCGGACCGAGTTTCTTTACTTGAATCGACCAGTCCTCCCATCGGAACAAGAGCTTTTTGATAACTACAGGGACGTGGTTGAAATAGTGGCCCCCCGCCCGGTCACCATACGCACACTTGATGTTGGCGGAGACAAGTTTGTTAGCGACCCACGATTGGCTGAGGAGATGAACCCGGCACTTGGACTTCGGGCCATCAGATTCAGCCTCCAGTCTCCGGAAATCTTTATGGCCCAACTTCGAGCCATACTGAGGGCCGCCAACTTCGGGAATGTCCGTATCATGATTCCCATGATCTCTCAGGTAGACGAGATCCTTAAGGCCAAGGAGTTCCTGAACCAGGCAGCGGAATCTCTGGAGAAAGACGGGATACCTTTTAAGGCAGATATTGAGCTTGGGGCTATGATCGAAGTTCCATCGGCTGTGATGATGGCTGACGTCATAGCCAAGGAGGTCGATTTCTTCAGCATCGGTACAAACGATTTAATTCAGTATTCTCTGGCCATAGATCGAGTAAACAAGCACGTGGCCCATCTCTATCAGCCACTTAATCCCGGAGTGTTGCGAATGATCCAGCGCGTGGTAGATGCTGCCAAGCAAGCGGATATCGAGGTAAATATGTGTGGTGAGATGGCGGGAGATCCTCTAAATCTACCGGTACTTCTCGGTATGGAGCTTGATGCTATCAGCATGAACCCCATATCGATTCCCTCCGTCAAGAGGGTGGCCCGCATGCTATCTGTTGAGGAATCAAAGCTGTTCTTGAAGGAGGCTCTTAAACGACCAACAACGGAAGACGTAATAAAGCTTGTTCAGAACACTTACGGGCCCTCATTTCCAAAGGCTGCCCTTTCTCGGCCGAACCAAGTTTGACATCCTGCTTTCGATCATTCCTGAAACGCTTAGGGCAAGGTAAGTGCCAAACCATTAGTGAGGTAATCTGAGGTGGACGGAGTCAAGATTGTATGCCAGAACCGTAAGGCACGGCACGACTACTTAATCCTCGACGAGTACGAGGCCGGAATGGTCCTGCTGGGTACTGAGGTAAAGTCCTTGAGACTGGGGCAGGCAAATATTAGGGACAGCTATGCCACGGTTCGAGGTGGGGAAGTCTTTCTTTACAATATGCACATAGGCACGTATCCTTTTGCAGCTCACGGAAATCATGAGCCTCGTCGACCCAGAAAGCTTCTCCTTCACAAGAAGGAAATCAAGCGTCTCACGGGCAAAGTCAAGGAGAAGGGTCAAACCCTGATCCCGCTGCAGGTCCACTTCAAGGATGGCAAGGCCAAAGTCACCTTAGCCCTTGCCACCGGAAAACGACAATACGACAAGCGACAGGCCATCAGGAAACGTGAGGAACAGCGGGAATTGGATCGTGCCAAACGCGAACGAAACAGGCGGGATCCTGAGTAGAGATAAAAATGAAGTTCAGTTTCAGTATGATCCAAGGTCTCATTCTGTTTACGCTCGATTAGAGCTGTTCTCAGCAATACATTCCGTTTTGAACCGTGATAGGCAGTTGGCAGGGGGCATCCCGGCTTGGAAAGACTGCCGAAAACGAAACATTTTTTTCTGACAACAACCATAGAGTTTGACAACTTGAGGGAAACGGGTTATTTTTATGCTGTAACGTCTGCGTGGATAGACTGTTTGCCTATTTGTCCATGAATCTCCACTAGCTGCTCTCATTATGGGGGCGAAACGGGTTCGACGGGGATAAAGAAGCATAGGTTGCATACCGAGCGCCTGCCAACTCGTAAAAAGGGTAGGAATTAAAATAATCGCAGACGATTATAATTACGCTTTAGCCGCTTAATACCGGCTAACGTCCTCCCGGGCGTTTCCTGCGGGCCCGGAAAGGGCGTCGACTAGCAGGATCGCCTCTACCGGTTGCTTGTTACGTGAGAGGCAAAACTTATAACAAGATAGCGCCTCGAGGATCCAGCCTGAAAGAGCCTTGAGGAGCGAAAAATAGAATTCGGGCTATGTATGTAGAAGCCTATGTAGAATATCACCGGACGCGGGTTCGACTCCCGCCGCCTCCACCATTGCAATTTTAGTATTATCAGCGAGTTATGGCCATTTTGACACCCCCTAAAAGTGGTATCAAAGTGGTATCAATTGGCAAGTAGAAGCCCGACTTTCAAAGTCGGGTTTTCTTGTTTGGAAAACCGCAAGTCCCTGACCGATCACAGAGCAACCTCAGCCCTTGCCTAAATCGGTCGCCGTCCTTCGCTCTCCTGCCTTCTTGTATATGGGCCGCCCAGCCGCCGAGCCGGACGGGGATCGCCGCCGCCGCCGTCAGGGTTGGCATGAAGGCTGACAGGATGGCAGCCGATCAAGCCGATCTAACCC
>JAQYVR010000063.1 GCA_030145395.1 Desulfobacteria bacterium | reverse complement strand
CAGTGTGTATTTGCTTTCATCGTCTTCAGGCTCTCTGCTGGTGTAGTTATTTTCTCGTGGTTGAACGATGCAGCATTAAAGGTGATCTCCTTTGCCAAAGACGGCATCTACTTTGTTTTTGGTCCTCTGGCCATATCACCCGGGGAAACCGGCCCCATGGGAGAGACCTCTCCCGGCTTTATCCTCGCCTTTCAGGTTCTCCCATCGATCATCTTTTTTTCATCATTGGTTTCTCTCCTTTACTATCTGAACATTATCCCGGTAATCATCAAGGTATTTGCACGGATATTTACCTGCTTGATGAGGATCAGCGGGGCAGAGGCATTGTGCGCTTCAAGCAACATGTTTGTGGGCGTTGAATCCGCGCTCACGATCAGGCCCTATATCCAGGAAATGACCAGATCAGAACTCTGCACAGTACTGACGGTAGGTATGGGTACCATTGCTTCCACTGTGCTTGCCCTGTATGTAGGATTCTTGCATAAGGAGTTTCCATCCATAGCAGGCCATTTGATTTCGGCATCTGTGATCAGCGCACCGGCCGCCATTATCATGTCTAAACTGGTTGTTCCTGAAACCGAAGGACCAAAGACTTTAGGTGTAAGGGTTCAGGTAGAAAAGGATCGCCGTTCAAGCACGTGGATAGAGTCGATTATTACTGGGGCCAATGATGGCGTGAAGCTTTGCGTCGGGATCATCGCACTTCTACTGGCATTCCTGGGACTCCTTTCCATGTGCAACTGGTTCTTGGGATTCATGGGTGCCAAGATTTTAGGAATCGACCTTTCGCTGCAACTAATCCTGAAATACCTCTACTATCCTATAACACTCATCATGGGCGTCCCATCACAGGACGCCGGGCAGATCGCCACGCTTTTGGGGGAAAGGACCATTGTCACGGAGGTGGTTTCCTTCCAGCACCTGCACCAGTTAATCAAGGATGGGGTGGTCACAAACCCAAGAAGCATCACAATTGCCTCTTATGCCCTTTGCGGGTTTGCACACATTGCTTCTCTGGCCATCTTTGTCGGCGGATTTTCGGCCCTGGCACCGGCCCGGGCAAAAGATCTTGCTCAGTTGGGTTTCCGAGCCCTCTATGCTGCCACGCTGGCCTGTCTGATGACAGGTTGTGTGGCAGGTCTTTTTGCCTAGAAGACATTTCAGTGATCCAAATTTGAACCTGCAGTAATTTTCAGAACGCTAGAATGGGTCTGCAAACGTCTTGTGGAGAGTCGTCTTGATAGTGCTTTTCAGAACCTATGGCGCCAAGGAATTGTGAAAGAGGGGGGACTATAGGTTACTTCTTCAGTTTCTTAGCCAAAAAGACGCGAAGAGGACAATGACAAAAATACGCACGCCCATAAGCCACTGAGAATTTGCATTGGAAGGGGCGTTCTTCAAGACACACTAAATGTGATTCAAGTCCAATATCTTTTGCCTTGCAGAGATCATCAAATCCCATTCTGTAGCACTTAAAATCCTCTGGGCACTGCAATTCACCTACGATTTGCTCTAATTCCCGCTTATGTTCTTGTTTCATCCGCCAGTCCAATTGCCATTGTTTGAGTAGTGTAAGACAGTTCGCAACTCCCTGAGAAGCGTCCCCGGGAACTGGAGGATATAGCACAAGGAAGGGGGTGGGGCATTTTGCACTATACCACAGCCCCCAGGGATTGGGAGGATGGTATGTTAGCCGAAGCCCCAAACTGAGCAACGGCCATCCTGTATGTCAAGGTAAGCATATAGGGGGCCAAGTCAAGGAGCCAATAACGGACTGAGAAGACGCGTGAACAATCTTCTCCAACGAAGATGTGTAGCAGGCCAAGGGGCGGACATAGAAAAGCCCCGAAACCAAGTTAACCCAATCCAACCGAGTGGGCGGTAGGTCATGGATGATGGGGGGCCTTGGAGTTCGGGGCTTCTAAAATAAGGGGGAATCTGTTCCCTGTTTTGTGTCAGTTCTTTGACAATTGAACATATATTTGACGTCTAGTTCCACCTCATCTTCAGTGTATTTGTGGATAAAATGTTCCAGCCGAAAGACCCTGTCGGGGGTCAGGTCACCAAATTGGACGCCGCATCGCCTAATGCTTATGGGAGCAGAATGGCTTGCATAGGCTTTCAAATTAACTACGGTTTCGCACGGTATTCTATACAGATAGAAGCCACAATCTGCTGAAAATATGCTTATTTCGGTTGATTCATTTGAGGTCTTTTCTGTGCCGATATAATGAAACGCAAGTCCGCTCATGCTAATATCCATAATTCGACCCACTTTGGTATCAGAGGGGGTCAGTACCACGAATGCACCGTTTTGGACCTGGAACCGTTTATGTCTCCTTCTCTCAATTTGAGTTTTCGTATTCGTCATTACCCAATCTCTTCATCAGATTTGTGATGCAGCATGCCAGAGATTCTCTGTATCATGCAGGAGTCATGCCAGACTTATTGATTGAAGGTGCCAAAAACTGAAAAACTAGAGGGAGCTATGGGTTGTTTGCAGTTTCTTGCGTTGCCGATGTATCTATGTTTGTCAGGACTGGAAGAGCGGAAACAGAACAGGCCTGGGTTAACCCGGCATGCTCTACGTAAGGTGCTACCGTAAGGCAGGACGATAGGGTCAAGGGGTAACTATCCAAGAATGTCCGAGTTCCTTACCGGGCGCGTAAGCCCGTGCAGCGAACGGCCGCCCGGAAGGGGGGAAGTTTTACAGAGGGGGGGTGGTGGTTGTTTCCCTTACTACTCGGGTAAAGAAACCTTCAACGGTGCTATATGGAGGAAAGATGAGACCTGAGGTTCGCTTTCGTGTCTTTGATGCCAAGCTTAATCCTGATGCTTTGCCTGTGAGACTCGATTGTCCTCTTGGATGAAGTCAACAACTCTGCTATCTGTCTTGTGTTTTGGCCCTCTCTTATAAGCTGTGCTACTTGAATTTCTGTGGGGGTTAGCGCCGAGTACCTGGAAGATAACTGACGTACGAATGGTGAGACAATGTCACTGAGGTTCGACTCGAGTATCCTTACATAGGTTGTCTGCCTTGTATCCAAGCGAGTCTTTTTTAATTTGCCTATGTACGGCGTAACCAGTTCTTTGACGTTTGACAGCACCTTTTCCTCAAAGTCTCCCCTGTCCCTATCCCTTCCTTTCAGCAAAACTCTCAGCGCAGCGTTAACTTCCTGCAGCTCTTGTTTCTTGGCCTTCAAAGCACCTTCCTTCTCTTTCATCTGTGCCATTGCCTGCTTGCGGTGGGTGATGTCTATCAGAATCCCTCTCAAGCCCACAGTTTTCCCTTTATGAATAATGGCACTGGAATATACAATGGCAGGAAATGTACTGCCGTCTTTCCTAAGTGCTGTGTATTCGTTACCGGGCGACTTCCTCCCGCTCAGAACCTTCTGAATATTCTTTCTTACTCTATCCCTATGGGCGGGAATAAACAATTTGAGGGCGTTCAAACCATTGCTGAGATCCTCTTGAGTATAACCAGAGGTTTCAAATCCATGCTTGTTGGCGAACGTGAGGTTGCCTTTTTTATCAATCTCAAAAACAGTTTGAGGTAACAGGTCAGCCAACTCTCTATATTTGTTCTCCTTCTCTATGTGCGCCTTCTCTACTCGCTTGTGTTCACGGACTTCCTTTCGTAACTCGTTTACCTTTTGTTCCAATTCGCTATAGGTTGCTTTTGCCGCCATCAATGAATCCTCCATCTCTTTGAACTGAAACGTCTACCCTTAAGTAGGCGCATGAAACAGGACTGAAAAAACAAAGGGCACTTGAGGGTCATTTCAAGGCCCGAAAAACAAAAGGATTTTCTGGTCGGGGCGAGAGGACTCGAACCTCCGACCCCCTGAACCCCATGGAGATCTAAGGGGTTTTTCTAAATCGCCAGAATGATTCAAGATATTGCTTCTACACTACTTTTAGCATATAAGCAATAGAAAAAAAAGGGGCAAAAAAATCAATTTATGTCACATTTTGTCACATTTTTGAGGGTCTAACCTTCTCGGGTTAGGCCCTCTTTAACTTACACCTTGCGTGTGGAATGTGGTTGCCCAAGAAGCTACGATCTAACCGCTTGTTCGTGGGAGCAGGAGGGGGCTGAACGGCTGAACACACTTTCTTCAGATAGCAGTAATTATCTTCAGGAAATGGCAGACTGGAAAACTATCCATAGTTTCTTGTAATCAAGCATTTGTACTGCCGCGATCACAGAACCTGCTGATAGCTTAACCTTTCAAAACCTAATCCTCAGCGGAAGTGAGAGAGGTCAAAGTACCAATACATACCAGGAAGCTTGAGTTTTGAG
>JAQYVR010000055.1 GCA_030145395.1 Desulfobacteria bacterium | reverse complement strand
ATCCCTCGAACCTTTGACTGGATACCTTCGGGGTAAATCATAACCGTCTCCCCTACCTGGACCTTCCCCGATAACAGGCTCCCGGTAATAACCGTACCAAAACCCTTCATAGTAAAAACGCGATCTACGGGAATACGGAATAACCCGCTGGAGGTGCGCTCCGGAACCACTTCGCCCAAGGTCTCCATGACCTCAAGAAGCTGTGGCAGCCCCTGACCTGTCAAAGCGGAAACGGGAACCACAGGGGCATCTTCCAGAAAGGTCCCTTTCAGGAACCCCTGAACATCGTCTTTAACCATCTCCAGCCATTCTTCATCCACAGTGTCAGTCTTGGTCAGAACCACAATGCCATGCTTGACACTTAAGAGGCTGCAAATATCCAGGTGTTCCCTTGTCTGAGGCATGACCCCCTCATCGGCTGCAATAACCAAGGCCACAATGTCTATCCCTGAGGCGCCTGCCACCATGTTCTTGACGAATTTTTCATGCCCCGGAACGTCAACAATACCCAGGCGCTGGCCACTTGGAAGGTCAAGCCAGGCAAAGCCCAATTCTATAGTAATTCCGCGGAGCTTTTCCTCCTTAAGGCGATCGGTGTCTATGCCGGTCAAGGCCTTGATCAGGCTGGTCTTGCCATGGTCGATGTGGCCTGCCGTGCCCAGAATAATCTGTTTCAACGATCAACCCTTCCCCATCATTCTTTATTACGCTTGCGAAAATTCTCCAAAATGTAGGCCATACCAACGAGAACAGCGGTCACGGCCATGACCGTGACCATACCCGAATCAGGGTAAAACAGTCGTGTGGCAAGAATGGCAAAAACGATGCCCATAACTACACGAATCATGAATATGTAGAGTGGAGTCAATAGCTTGCCTCAAATAATGTGGTATGGAACTGAATATTTCTGCAGCAGCCAAATGTATACAGAAGATTGATTTTACCGTCAATCATAAGTTTGAAGAGCACTCGGAATCTGCTTGAAAACGCTCGAGTCGTGTGTTAGAAAATGGAGTTGCAGCTCCTCAATTGAAGAGCGCATGAAGATCTTTCAACAAACCGGCTGTATGGTGGGTGTAGCTCAGTAGGCAGAGCACCGGGTTGTGGCCCCGGCGGTCGAGGGTTCAAATCCCTTCACTCACCCCATTATAGACATAGCTCCGCTTCGCTTCGCAGTTGGAATAGTGGCACGATGGAGCCATGGAACGCTGGGTTTAATCCGCCTAAAAGGATTGGCCCTTTTTTCTTCTGCATCGTTCCAGGATTTCAACATTCCATTATTCCGCTTTTGAATTCGCAACCACGCGAATAAGGCTCTGGAATTTAACCTGCCGCACGAAGCTGGACAAGATTAAGGAATGCGCCCGTAGCTCAGTTGGATAGAGCGCCGGACTTCGAATCCGTAGGTCGCCCGTTCGAGTCGGGCCGGGCGTGCCAATAAAACTCAAGGAGTTAGCCGATAGGGTGACTCCTTTTTTTTGTGGATCGTAAATACCCACCGTGGCCTCACCTTTCTCCTACCCTTTGGCCTGCTATCACCATGTTTTCCCAGGTTTCGCCTGGCAGTCTACCGGCAAATATCTGGTGTTGCAATGGCCAAGATTTTCGGCTAAACGGTAGTTTAGAAGATTGGCGTCGGCAATTGCAGATTGTCTCGGTGCATATATGCCGAGCCAAGGGGGGGCATAGGTGGAAGAAACATATCTGCAGAAAATGGAACAACTCATAGGATCCTTCCCCGAAGGTTCAAAATGCCACAAGCGGGACGTTGAAAGCCTCTGTAAGGCGCGAGACATCGGAATGGAATCATTTGTATTATGCCTCGAAGAAGAACCGTTCGAGTGTATCTCTTCGGTCTTTTTTGCCCGTTCATGGTATTGCTCATGTCCCCCTCGTGTCCATATCGCCAAGGAACTGAATAAGTAACCTCCGGCGCAAGATTCCTTATTCATTGCTCCAAAGTCTTTCCGGACACATGCCGACCAAGGTGGATAGGTCGTCCTATTCCGGGCCGGGCGGGTTGATCCGGTATCGCCCCCATATTGTATGTTATAGGACGAGATACCGACCCCTGCTCCGCATTCCTCTTTAATTTACATCTAAAAACCTCACCTCTTCTTGTTGCAAAACGCCATCCTGCAGACTTTGCCCCTTCACATCACCACTTACGTGCGACGAAGCTCCCCGCAGCCCCGCTGGGCGGGATCTCCGCCACAATTCCGGCGGACAGGTCCGCTGCGCTACGACAAGCTGTGCGGGGTATTCGGGCGAAGGCGAATAAAACGGCCTGTGTGGGACCTGTTTTCAATTGAAAACGTTATCCGCCGCATGATAGCTTATTAAGGTTTAGAGATTGTGAATTACACAGGAGTCGCTGAAACAGAAAGGGCCACCGGAAGGTGTCAGGTCGAGGTCTACTTTTGCCCTAATGGCTTTACCGGGAGTTCTGCTAGCTACGCAACAGCTCGGGGCCTTCAGGAAGTATGCTGCAGCGCTTATAGACAGAGCCTTTTTGTTGAGAAGGAGCGTGAAAAATGAAGAATACGGTGAGGTGCTGGGAATTTTTCAAATGTAAAGAAACGGAATGCCCAGTCCACAAGTCACAGGAGCCCTGGTGTTGGCTCGTCTCAGGGACACATTGTCGGAATGAGATCCAGGGAACATTCCTGGAAAAAGCAGAGATATGCCTTGGCTGCGAGCCTTTTAGGGCGAACGTAGATCCTGCTTCGTTGGAACAAACCGTAAAGGTAGTTCATAAACAGTTCTTGGAATTCAGGCGGATGGTTGAGGAACGCGACCGGGAACTGGAAGGCATCAGCATGGAGATGGCTCTGGGCTTATCCGAGGTCTTCGAAGCATTAAGACAGATCTCTGCTGGAGACCCCGAAGTCAGGATACCCGAGGCGTCTGAACTCGAATTGATTGCTAAGTTGAAAAACATGGTCAACCTGACCGCCATGAATCTGGGAGGAATCGTTAATTTATCTCATGAGTTTGCCATAGGCCTTGCTGAACACTTCGATGTCTTGCACAGGGTTTCGAAAGGCAACCTCAATGCCAGGGTGTCGGGAATCTCTCAGGTGGAACTATTGGAATACCTAAAGAACGTGACAAACGAGACCATTGAGAGTGTGTCTCGAGAAATAGCCGATCGCAAAACGGCAGAGGGGGCCCTTCGAGAAAGCGAAAGAGACTACAGGACCATCATCGAAAAGATGGTCGACATTTACTACCGTGCAGACCTCGAAGGCAATTTGATGTCGGTGAGTCCATCCGCGGTCAAACTGTTGGGGTATGACAGTACCGACGAACCGACGGGAAGAAGCCTTGCCAAAGATTTTTATTATCGTCCAGACGACAGAGAGATCTTTCTGAAAAACCTCAAAAAGCACGGAGAGTTAACCAGTTATGAAATAATCCTAAGGAAAAAAGACGGCACTCCGGTGGTTGGAGAAACCAGCTCCCACTTTGTTTACGATAACTCAGGCAAGCCTATAGCTGTAGAAGGTATATTTAGAGACATTACCGAGCGCAAGCGGGCGGAGGAAACACTGCAGCAACATCGTGAACACCTTGAGGAACTGGTTAAAGAACGCACCGTGGAACTGACGAAGGCCAACGAATTACTTCAGCAGGAAATCAGTGACAGCATGCGCAAAGGGGAAGCCCTTCGGCTGAGTGAGGAACGCTACCGCGCCTTATTCATGAATAACCCTATCGAAACGATCATAGTAGACCTTGAAGGAAAAGTGACCGGCTTCAACAAAGCAAAAGAGGAGGGAGCAAAAGAAAAACCAAACGATAGGCTGCCTAAGCTTGGAGACAGAATGTACAAGGACTATGCAGGGAAGCACAGGATAAATATGCATAAGGAATTGATGGACTGCTTGAGGATAGGAAAACCAAAAGATTTTCCCGAACTGCAATATGACAACAGATTCTTGAACATAAACTTATCTCCGTTTAGCGACGGAGCTATCATAACATCCATTGACATCACCGAACGCAAGCGGGCGGAGGAAGCCTTACGGGCATCCGAAGAAAAGTACAGCGGTTTGGTTGAAAATTCGCTGACCGGCATTTACATCGACCAGGACAGGAAGGTCGTATTTGCCAACAAAAGGTTTGCCGAAATCTATCGATATTCAAATGAGGAGCTACTTGTTATGGAATCGTGGAAGCTGGTTCATCCTCAGGACAGAGCTTTGACCGACAGCATCAGGACAAAGAGGTTAGAGGGAGAGTCCGCCCCATCGGAATACGAAGCAAGGGGCCTGACAAAAGACGGAGAGACCTTGTGGATCACAAGGAGAAACACCCGCATAGAGTATCAGGGAGCGCCTGCAATATTGGGTAACATCGCTGATATCACTGAGCGAAAACGGGCTGAGGAAGCACTCCGCGACCGAACGGAACAATTGAATGCTCAGGCCCGTAGCCTTGAGGAAGTTAACACCGCCCTGAAAGTACTACTGAAACAGCGGGAGGAGGATAAGGGCGACCTTGAAGAAAAGGTCTTGTCAAACGTGAAGGAACTGGTTTTGCCGTACGTTGCGATGCTACACAACACCCGACTAGACACAAGACAGGCGGGTTACGTAAACATAATTGAATCGAGTCTGGATGACATCGTGTCTCCGTTTTTGGGAAAGCTGTCCTCGAAATATTTGGGCCTCACACCCAGAGAGATTCAAATAGCCGATCTTATAAAGCACGGCAAAACAAGTAAAGAGATTGCCGAATTGTTAAATGTGTCCACAAGGGCGGTCGAATTTCACAGAGAAAACCTCAGACTGAAACTTGGCCTAAAGAACCGATCAGCAAATCTCAGATCCCACCTTCTAGGATTTCAGAAATAGTAGAAGCCGTGTGCCGTATTAAGGTTTTTGGCTCGATTCAGATGGCGTACGCTTTGCCCAGTATCTTATCAGAAAACCCAAGCATATTAGTGCAACCCCAAGACCCATTCCAAGTCGTGAGTTCTGCGGATAGTAATAGTAAAAGGGACCCGGACCAGCTGGTCCGTGACTGAAATCAAGGAGATAATACGCTGTAAAGAATGGGCCAACAACAAAACCTATAATGTCTAAAATGCCCCGAAAGAATGTCTTCATGACTTTTTCGTTCCTCCTCCCCGTGACTAGGCCAGGCCTCCCTGGTCAAAATCGTTGACAGTAGGACCACTCTTGTCGCTCTATGATGGTACCATAGAAACCCGTGGCGTCATCAATGTCACCACCGGACCCTGGAGATCATTGCAGAAAGCCGGAAAGCATTCTCTTCTTCTCACAAAATCGGTTCTTCATCAACCTTTTCCTCTCTTTACCCTAACGTTGCAAAAGCCGACGGTGCTGTAGATCCAAGGCGTCCGAGGGTGAGACTATAGTAATCTATGCCGAACCCTTGGCAACCCGCCAGAGGCGGGCAAGCGCAGGTCGTCAGATCCCGCCCACCGGGGAAATGCAGTATCATCCCGCTAAAGGCGGGAAGGGTAAACAACATGACTGTTTTTCCGGTTTTCTGGATATCACCCGCAGTGATTCCACAAAATCGTTCAAGAATCTCGCGGAGAAAGGCTATTGTTGGTTTTTACAACCTTTTGCCATGTTGTTTATGCAACGACAGGGTTTACTCAGGTTGTGCTTTGTGTCATCATGCCTGTGCATAACGGACTTGGGCACATTCAGAAAGAATGCTACAAAACGTGATTATGAAAATATTCATGCTCGGCTCAGGGACGTGTGTCCCCTCGTTGAAGCGCAGCAGCTGTTCGGTCCTGATTAAGATATCCCAAAGCGCGCTCCTGTTTGATTTCGGAATAGGGACGATGCGGCGACTCCTTGAGGTTGGAGTCACCATCGATAAGCTCTCTCATATCTTTTTCAGCCATCTTCACCCGGACCATACAGGTGAGCTGGTTCCTTTCCTGTTTGCCACCAAGTATCCAGAAACACATAGACGACGGGAACCTTTTACCATTGTGGCAGCTGACGGATTCGTTGACTTCCATGAAAAACTAAAACTGGCTTATGGGGAATGGATCGAATTGGCTCCAGGTCTGCTAAAGATTTCGGAACTTGGCAAGACGGGACGCGACCACATCGACTGCGGCGTGTTCAACGTGGACAGCCTGCCAATGAACCATACAGACATGAGCCTTGCCTACCGCATCACGGAGCCTGGCGGAAGATCTGTCGTCTATTCAGGAGATACTGATCTCTCTGACAACCTCGTGACATTGGCAAATGGGGTGGACCTCTTGATTTGTGAATCTGCCCTTCCGGATAATATGAAAGCGAACGGACATTTGACGCCCTCATTGGCCGGCAGGATAGCGACCGACGCAGGGGTGAAAAAGCTTGTACTTACACACTTTTACCCTGAATGTGATGGGGTCGATATAGCTGAGGAGTGCCGAAAGACCTACCAGGGCCCGCTGGTGCTGGCAGAGGACCTGATGGAGATAGACGTTGTCTAACTAGTTTTCCAGGTATGAGGTTGCAGTTTTTTTTGGTCTTCCCTTACACGGGCCCTGCGTCTTTGGTAAAAAATGGTGAGAACAGAGGGCGAATTTGCTCCAATGATTCTTCAATGGCATATGATATGCTTTTGGCAAACATGTCCAGCATAACGATAGCGTTCAGCGAGGAATCTTTTTCAGTGGCGCCTCTCAAACGTTTTGCAATCGAAATATTCACAATCTGAACATTCTCATAGATTTCTTTCAGCCCTTTTAGTTCCAAATCAGCATCCTGTCCCTCCTTCTTGAGGAAGTACTGGGCCAGCAAATACATGGAAGCCGCACGGTATGTTGTCTCTGGTTCGCTTGCTAGGGGCAGATGAAAACGTGCCATCGGCTTGAAGAAAGCTGTATGTGGACATCCGCTGGTGGCTATGACCAAACCCATCAACGAACCGATTCCTTGTTCCGCCGTTGTATCTTGCGAGATGGACCTCTCTTCCGTTACTACATCCACCCGGATGTTGTCATACGACAGTAGGCGGTCGAAAGGCTCCACGATGTCAACAAGGCGAACGGCAAGTGGACAGTACGGATGTGTATCAATGGGTAGGGGGCAATGCGGGCATTCATGAAAATCGAGATTCGTCCATGAAGGCAGGGTTTCTAGAATATTACCAACCAACTCAAAGTTTTGACCATCCAGCTCCAAATCATAGACCATCTGTGATCCATCAGCCAATGTGAAGCGGTACTGAATAGTTGCGTTTTCCATTTGACACCTCGTCTCTCTCTAAGAAAATGGGGCCACCCATTAAAGGGCGGCTCAACGGTTGAACTCAGCCGTCGTGTCAGTGTCGGCTGGGAAGTGATTTGGTAGACATGTATATATTAATGCCTAATCTCATGCTCACTCCAGTATGCCAACAATGCAAATATTGCATATAAAGAAAGGCTTGTAATGCTTGCCACCTCGGACGACACCTTTCCCTCCGGCGCAAAAAACATCGCTGAAAAACCTGCAGACAGTAGTACTATCAAAACAACATGGCGTTTCATCTTCTTATAATTTTTGAGAAGATAATATCCAGAAAGAAAGAATACAGAAAGCTCCAGAAGATAAGAAACCCACGGAAAGTGCCATAACCCCACACCAACTTTTAAACTATCATGGAAAAAAGGCATGTCGCCTGCGTGTACCAATGTATCTATAAACAAATGTGAAAATACGCCAACTGAAAGGGTAATTCCCCATTCTTTACTCTTAAACTTCCAGAAAATTACAAATACTACAAGCGAGAGCAATGCATTCGGAAATAAGGAATGCGAATAAGGTACGTATTCAAGTGTTGTTCGAAGAAAGGGGTTTGTGCTCGGGTTATAGGTTATTTTTTCAATACCGAGCAAAACAAATAGAAAAGCCAGAATATCAACGAATTGTACTGAAACAAATAATAACCATAACGGTATATCAGTAGATTTCTTCTTTAGTACAAACCCTACTGCATAATGGCCAATAAACATTAATCAATCCAAAAAACTTGAGGACGCCCCACACTAAGTGGACTTATTCATGTGCATGGAGAATTGAGTGCTTGTCCAATTTGTTAAGGATGTCCCGAGGTTGTGTAAAAGCAACGTAGCATGAAGCCATGCCGTCGGTCAAGGCGATCGGGAGGAGGACGAACAAACCAAGGGAGTCGTGTGGAAGCCGCTCCAGTTTTAAGAATCGTCGCCCTGCCTTGCGGCAGCACTTCGTGCGCGGGGAGCAAGCTGGAAAAAAAAGATGACTTGGGTCACTTTATATATTAAGGCTATAACCCATCTAAAAAGTGGGTCTAAGGTCCCGTGATGATTCTACACTTATTCACGGAACACAACACCAGAAGGGGAAAATAGCAGGAATGAAAATATTACTCATTTATCCTTATCCTCTTTATGACCGGTCTCAAGAAGAAGATATAAAACCAGTTCCCATAGGCCTCTACTATGTTGGCGCCGTTCTGAAAGAGAATAATTACGACGTTGAGATATTGAATTGGTACAATATCCACAAAACGCCTGAAAAGATTGGTGAGGTATTATCTGCAAAGAAGCCCGATGTTATCGGGTTTTCTATCTTAAACATGAACCGTTGGGGAGGCATAGAGATTGCCCAAATAGCCAAACAGATCAATCCCGAGGCAAAGATCGTTTTCGGTGGCATTGCTGCTACTTTTTTGTGGAAACATTTCTTGAAACATTTCCCACAAATAGATTTTGTTGTCATAGGCGAAGGCGAATATACTTTCTTGAAACTGGTCAGGTTGATCGAAAAACGCAATTACAAGAAAGTCAAAAACCTCAAGGGTATTGCTTTTAGAGAGAACGGCAGAATTGTCAGAACCAAGGATGCCGAACCTGTAAGAGATCTTGATCAATTGCCAATCCCGGCAAATTATTTTGACTATCAGCATATTTCATATTCCCGGGGATGCCCCTGGAAATGCGCTTTTTGCGGGAGCCCTGCATTCTGGGGACGGAAGATAGGGTTTCACTCACCGGAAAACTTCGTCAGGCAACTTGAAATCCTATATAACAAGGGAGTCACTTTCTTCTATATTTCGGATGACAATTTCACGATTAAGAAAGACAGGGTAATAGAGATTTGTAAGAAAATCATTGAGAGGGGCCTAAAAATTACCTGGGTTGCGATCTCTCGGGTCACTTACGTTGATGAGGACATCTTGTACTGGATGCGAAAGGCGGGTTGCACCCAAATAAGCTATGGCATAGAGAGCGGCTCTGAAAAGATAAGGGGCCTGCTCAACAAAAAAGTGACCACAGATGAAGTCAAGCGTGCATTCTCCCTCACCCACAAGTACGGAATGATAGCGCGGGCTTATTTCATATACGGCTCACCGGAAGAAACCTGGGAGACAATTCAAGAAACGATTGATCTAATGCACGAGATAAAGCCGTTGATTTGTGTGTCTTATGTCCTTGAAATATACCCCGGCACCAGGCTTTACTCGGATTATCGACAAAAGTTTAACGTAACCGACGATGTCTGGTTAAAAAGAGTAGAAGGTATTTGCTATTTCGAGACAGATCCACTCTTGTCTCAGGAATCTGTCTTTGCCTTTGGCGATAAGCTCAGGAACTACCTATATGAAAACATTAATCACTTCGTTGAATCAGTTGATCTAATAGACAATGAAGAGCTTTACGAAGAGCATGCTGACTTCTTGTCCAGGCTTGGAATGACCTTCAGCCACGGGGATTATTCCATGGTTGAGGCAATTGAGAACAAAGATGGCATTGCCGAAAAGTTATTCAGGAAATCTTTAGACTATTATCCAAATGATCGGGCTTACTTGGGATTAGGAATGCTTCAACAGAAAAACAGAAGGTTTGAAGAGGCTGTCGAAATCTTGTCGAAAGGGGTTGAGCTTTTTCCTGACAGCGAAGACCTTAGCTTATGTCTGGGAATCAGTTATATGAACATAGGAAACTACAACGCTGCTCTTTCACGTTTGCAGAAAATGCAAGATTCAAAAGAGGCCACCTACTACATTGAAAAGTGTCAGCAGGAATTGTCCCCTTAGGGGCCGTCATTTCCATAGAAACACTTTTGGGGAAGTTATTGCGGTTACTACGCATAGCAGAACTAATAATCCACCATATTAATATCGGAGAAAGAAACATGAATATCAGGGTACTGATGCCTTCGCTTACTTCTCCCTTTCCCTTAATATCTTCTTCTCCTCCTTAAGTTTCTTGATGCCTGCAAGAGCTTCTATGTACGCATCTTTCGGTTTTAGACTTATGGCGTTTTTGAATTGTCTTTCCGCCTCATCATACATCCCCATGGCCTCGTAACATAACCCAAGATTGTAGTAATTTGATGCTGTCGGACGAGTTTGTGCTTCTCTCTCGAAAACTTTTTTGGGCCTCATCCCACAAGCCCCTTTGCGCCATCTTGACAGCTTGTTTCGAAGCCCCGGTACCCCTCTCGAACTTTTTTGTCATGGTGGTATGATAGGGAGCAATATGACGAACAAAGGTCTTAACCACATTTCGGCTAAGCCTCTCCAAAATGCACTGTTTGTCAGGAAGCTTTACAATCTTGTTGGTGCCTGTCGCCTTCTCGTTGAAACTACTAGACTCTGACTTGACCGCCACAAGGTGGCCGGTCTTCACATCTACCACACGGAAATTGATCCCCACTGTGGCCGAACGAACAACATAAGGCTGGTCAACAAATCGCTCTCTGAATATCTTCTTCCTGTGCTTTGTGCCGAATAGACCTTTTTCTTCCACAATATTTCCATCTTTGTCTTTTTCGTATGCCCCGGTCCAAACCTGCTTTTTCACCTTTTCTGTGCCTTGCTGGTCCTCAGCATTGTAGCTTGTAACATCCCCGAAAATCAAAGCACTCACCCCTAAGATTCTGCCGATTTCTACTGCGGTAGTGTCATCGACCAAACCGGACACGGCAAAATCCTGCTCATCCAGAATCCGTTCCATTTCTCGGCGTTCAAAGATGTCGAAATAACCGGTCTCATGGACTTCCGAGGTCAAGATTGAGGCAGCTTGAGAGCCAGAATGTTCCGGTCCCCTGAAATCTGCGACTGCAATCTTGCGGTAATGGGACATGTCCACCTCTGCGGGGCGTCTCACCTGCAGTTCAACCTTAGGGGCGGCGCATGAAAAGAACAGACAAATGGAAAGCATCAAAACCAAATCAGAAGTGAAACCAACAACACCTTTTCCACCGAAAAGCCCCACACTTCGCTTGACCTTAGGTTTCATGATGTAGTCGCTCCTTTGCTATTGCGCTTTGCTGCATCCAATATCTAACAAGATTGTTGATGCACCTGGCTGAATTATCTTGAAGGTTGAGGTGCATACCACAATGCTCTGGGCCTTTTGGTCCGCAATTCCTTGAAGTCCCGACAACTCGGGACAGGAAATGCGAGCGCGCTACAGTTCAAAGACCCGCAGCAGAGAGCAAATAGTGTCGATCAAATGTTTACAACGAGCGCGATGCCCCGGATGGTATCAGTCTCTTTCAGCGTTTCAGGAACAGGCTGACTGTCATACTTCACCAGACAACTCGCCTTTAGCGAGAGGTAGTTGTTCAATGCAGCTATCAACGCTGTTTCCGAATTCACATTGTAGTTTTCGTTATCGTCGAAATCATAGAGGAACTCCAGGGACTGGGAAAACTTGTTCTTCTCTGTAAAAGCGTATTCGTACCGGACAAGAGCACGGCCGCCCAGATATTCTTTGTCGGTGTTATCGGTATATTCCTCCTTGACATAGTTGAGGCCCGCCTCGCCCACCAGAAGATGTTTGGGTCCGGTCAGCAAATGATATCCCACGCCAGGACCTGAGTAATATTTGGAATCGATACCCGCAAACTCATCCTTCATCCACCCCCCTAACGTATAAGCGTAAAACCGTTCTGTGAACAGGTAGTCCATCCGGAGTTCAGTCAAGTAACTCTCTGCATCTTTTTCACCATCGCTTTCTCCATACAAGGCACCAAGTTTCCAGGCCCCTTCCACCGTATCCGTGAATTTATACTTAAGAAGATTATTAGCCGACAGACTTGTAACGTCAGTGTTCCCTCCGGTATCGACAAAGGAAAGTTCTGCCTTCTCAGTCCACCTCTTTTCTTCAGCATAGGCCGCTGTGACCAACGCATGAAGAACAAGCAACCCAACTATAAATCCCATCCCTCTCATTAGTTCCACCTTTTGGATTCTCCGCACTTAATGCACTGTTTATTCAGGGACATACAGAGGAATTAACCTTGGGTGTCAAGCAAGGACGATACTCTTTACTGCCCCAATGTCCGAGGAGGTCAGCGCTTTGCCGTAGCAGATGCATACGAGCGATGATCGGATGTAGATGAAGAGGAGGTCATCTGAATCTTGGCAGGGTTTGCGTAAGGTATTACTCTCCTTTCCACGTAGGCTTCCTCTTCTCCAGAAATGCCAAGAGACCTTCCTGGGCATCCTCGGCAAGAAGATTGTTGACAATGGCCTGCTGGGCATAATCATAGGCCTGGGAATCAGTGAGGTTAACCTGCGTATAGAATGCTGTCTTGCCTAGGCTTAGGGTGAGAGGGCTTGCCTCGGCGATCTTATGGGCTAGGGCCCTGGTTTCTTCAGTAAGCTTGTCACCAGAAACGACCTTATTGATCAGGCCGTATTGTTGGGCTTCATGCGCTGAGATCATACGTCCGGTGAGTAACATCTCGAGGGCCCTTTTCCTTCCTATGGCCCGGACAAGGGGAACCGCTGGCGTGGTGCAAAAGAGCCCGACCTTCACACCGGGTGTCCCGAACAACGTGTCTTCTTCTGCCACAGCAAGATCGCAGGCTGCCACCAATTGACATCCGGCTGCCGTGGCAACCCCATGCGCCTGCGCGATGACGGGTTGAGGCAGGCGCTGGATCTTTTCCATGACCTTCACGCAACTATCGAAGATTTCCCTGTAGAATATCATCTCGTGATTTACCAGTTGTGAGATATCATGACCTGCGGAAAAGACCTTTCCCTCACCCTTTATTATGACAACCCTTGTCCCCTTGTCTTGACTTATGCTTGTCAGTAGGGCACTAAAATCTTGTAGTAATTCGAGAGAAAGAGCATTTCTTTTTTCCGGCCGGTTGAGTGTAATAGTCCCTATCCCACCCTCTGACTCAAACTTAAGATAGTCGTAACTCATATTTCCCTCCCTATGTGGTAGGTGTTGCAGGGGTGTTGAACGAAATAAAGACCACGGCAGCCATGGGAAGTACAGAACATCTCCTCTCGGGTATGATGGCAATCCCTTGATCTTCATCCAGGATGTCTTCAGGGGAAGCCATGCTGGTATCTATGATGCGAAACCAAGCCTTACCCGCTTTGGGAGGTGAGACTTCAAGGCTGTGTTCGACCTGATCTCCGTTCAATACTACATAGAAATCGTCATCCCTTTTCTCATGTGGAAGTTCATGGCCGTCCAGCATGAAGGCAAGCACCTTAGAATTTTCTGACCAATCCGGCTTGTCCAATTCAAGCCCATGCCAACTCACATCAGGGTGTTGATCCTGGTTCGTGTCCTTACCGGTCAAGAAATGGGACCTGCGAAATACAGGATGTCTATTCCTGAAAGCTATTACTTTCCTGAAAAACCTCAGTAACCCAGCATTCTCTTCTGCCAGGTTCCAGTTGATCCAGCTTGTTTCATTGTCTTGGCAATAAGGATTGTTGTTGCCTTGCTGCGTTCTACCGAACTCATCTCCGGCCAGGATCATGGGGACGCCGTGGGAGACCATGAGTATAGTCACAAGAGTCTTCATACGGCGCAGTCTCAAGTCATTGACCAGACTACTCTCCGCAGGCCCCTCAACACCGCTGTTTGAGCTAAAGTTCTGGTCAGTACCGTCCTGGTTATCCTCACCGTTTACTTCATTATGCTTGCAGTCATAAGACACTATATCATATAGGGTAAACCCATCATGGCAGGTGATGTAGTTTATACTATTGTACGGACGCCGACCGCTTGTCTGATAGAGATCAGAACTCCCCCCTATACGCGTGGCCAGCATGGGTACCATACCCGGCTCCCCCCGGCCGAAACGCCTCACATCGTCCCTATAGTATGAATTCCACTCAGCCCAACGCCCGGGAAATGCTCCCACTTGATTGGTCTGTGTATCCCACGCCTCGGCAATGATCTTGGTGTGGGCAAGGACTGGGGCCTGTTCAATGGCGTCAACGAGTGAAGGACCTGAGAGGAATTCACCCTTATGATCCCTGCGCAGGATGGATGCCAGATCAAAACGAAACCCATCCACGTGCATCTCCACAACCCAATATCTGAGACAATCCAAGATGAATGTTTGAACCACGGGATGATTGCAGTTGACCGTGTTACCGCACCCTGCAAGATTCAGATACTCCTTGGACTCCGGGTCCAGGGCGTAATAAACAGTATTATCCAGTCCTCGGAAGCTGATAACCGGCCCGTCTGAGTTACTCTCTGCGGTGTGGTTAAACACCACATCGATGATCACCTCCAGACCCGCACAATGGAAGGCCTTGACCATCTCCTTGAATTCTTTGACCTGATTTCCGTCCCAACCCTTTGAGGCATAAGAAGCTTTGGGAGCGAAGAATCCCGATGTGCTGTAACCCCAAAAGTTCTTTAGCCGTTCTCCGGTTTTGGGATTCAGTTTCTTGTTTTCCAGCTCGTTGAATTCAAATACGGGCATCAATTCTACGGCTGTCACTCCCAGGGACTTTATGTGTGGAATCTTTTCTATCAGACCCTTGTAGGTGCCACGGCTTGTGACCCCTGAAGATCCGTGCACCGTATATCCCCGCACATGGAGCTCATAGATAACGCTGTCTTTCAGGGACAAGTTCGGAAGACTGTCCCCCTCCCAGTCAAAGTCATCCACCGGAATACAACAACGCCGCTGAAAGGAGACTTCTTTACCTGCTTGCGTTCCAACACCAGGGTTGCCCCCCCATGTTTCCCCACCTTCCAAAGCCCTGGCATACGGATCGAGGAGAATACTCTCCTTGTTGAACCAGTGCCCTTCCCCTTGGGGGTCAAATGGTCCATCAGCTCTGTAACCGTAACGCACGGATGGGTCCATGCCAAGGACAAGGATATGCCATATATCACCGGTCCTGTTGATCTCGGGGTCCAGTGGAATCTCAGCAACAGGATCTATGTTTTCTTTCTCAAAGAGGACAAGTGTGAGGGACGTGGCATGTCGTGAAAACACGGAGAAGTTCACACCCTCCGGTTTCATCGTGGCCCCCAGGGGGAGGGGCTGACCGGGTTTCGAGTTCCACGTTTCCAAACTTCTACAACCCTCCTAACCCCGGCTAGCCGGAAAATACGAAACTCGAATACCCGCCTGCCATGCAAAGTAGAAAATCCAGGCGAAGATGATCAGATTTTGGCTTAACGCCGGGAAGGGGATAATTTGTTAACCGGTCATTGTAGAACTCAAAATCCGAATTACAGAATATCTCAATGACCAAAACAAACCATGCCTCACAAACTCTCTTGTTTCAATCATTTGAATTTCTGTCATTTGATATTGTTTCGTGTTTCGGATTTCGTGCTTCGGATTTATCCCTGCGTTTAACATAAGGCAAAAGGGGATCGCCTCTGACCTGGCATAGAGACCCAGACTTTTCAAGATAAAGTCAACGTCTTAAGAGCTTTGTGGCCGAAAACGCCTCTTCATGACTGCAGAGGCGTCGAGCACCAGGCTTAAGAGAGCAGGGACCAGAAAAATCGTGAAGACCGTGGAGACCAGAAGACCGCCGACAACCACGCTTCCAAGGCCCCGGTAGAACTCTGAGCCGGCTCCAGGGAAAAGGACCAGTGGAAACATCCCGAAAACGCTTGTGATAGTACTCATGTAGATGGGCCGAATACGGCTGCGAACCGATTCGCTAATCGCTTCCCGGGGCGGCATATTGCTTTCGCGTATGTTGTTGAGGGCCTGATGAACGATAAGAATCGCATTGTTGACAACAATGCCCACCAGGATCACAAAACCGAGCATCGTAATGACGTCCAGGGGTTGATAGGCGATGAAAAGGTTTACTAAGAGAAGGCCGACGAACCCACCGGCTGCGG
Source organism: Desulfobacteria bacterium (assembly GCA_030145395.1). Classification (GTDB taxonomy): domain Bacteria; phylum Desulfobacterota; class Desulfobacteria; order Desulfobacterales. The sequence continues at coordinate 23,530 of JAQYVR010000055.1, read as the reverse complement.
CCAGAGGGACACTAAACAAAATGATGAACGGATAGAAAAAGTTTTCAAAGAGGGCGGACATCAAGAGATAGCTTATGAGGATGGCCAGGACGAAGTTCCACTGAAGAGAACGCCTCGTTTTCACCAGGTCGTCGGCTGTCCCGCTCAGCTCAATCCGGAAAAGAGTTCCTAGTTCTCCGCTCTCCTTGATGGGGCCCACTACTTTGTCGCTGACCAAGGCCATGGCGGTTTCAAGCGGGATATCTCCCGGGGGGATGACCTGAATTGTAATGGCACGCTCCGAATTAATGTGGTTAATCTGGGTAGGCCCCTCCTCCAGACGAATCTCGGCCAAAGAACCCAGGGTCACCCTCTCTCCTATGGGGGTCTGAATGGGGAGTGCTGCAAGATCTTGCGTCCGTTTTACTGTGGTTTCCTCTCCCTTCACAATCAGGTCTATCTCGTCCCCGTAAAGGCGATAACTGCCTGCCTTGGCGCCGTCCACGAGGGCGTCCACTGTTCTGCCCAGGTCGGCTGTTGTCATACCGACCCTTGTGAGACGATCCCGGTTGGGGATCACACGCATTTCCGGGTTTCCCAAATCGAGGCTCGGTATCGGACGAATCTGGGCAGTAGGCATGAGTTGCATCACCTGGCCGAATATCTGTCGGCCAAGCATAATTATTCGATCCAGATCCGGGCCCTTGATCTCAATGTCGATGGCTCGCCCTGCGCCGATGCCCTGCTCAAACAGACTCGGTTGCTGGACTATGCCAATCATTCCGGGAATTTTGCCTATAATTCCGTATACATAAGGGAGGAGTTCAGCGGTTCTTTCCTGGACCGCTGAGACAACACCAAAGAATGCCATCTGCCCCCAGGCGACATAGAAGAGGTTCTTTACTGTCGGAAGGTTGAGTTGATTGGCAGTTTCACTTTCACCATCGTGCGAAATCAGGGGTATAACACCCTCTTCCAGGGTCCGTGCAATCTCATTGTATTCTTCAAGATTGTATCCGGCCGGCGGCAAGAGGATGCCGAATAGAAGCTCTCGATTTCCTTGTGGCAGGTACTCTGTCTTGGGCATCAGAAAGAAAACCATGCCGACGGCAAGGCCTGTCATCACCACAGCCAATCCGAGGCGTGCAGAGATTCTGCCGCACATCCAGTAGACAAAGCTTGTCAGCCCGTCCGTTATTCTGGAAGCCAGGGCATAGATGGACCAACGCCTCCTGCGCGGAGCCTCAGTCCGCTGGACCTCTCCAAGCATCTTTGAAGAGAGTGCGGGTATCACCGTAATCGATACCAACAGACTCAGCGCCACTGCGCTACTGATAGCAATGGCGATATCTCGGAAAAGCTGTCCAGCCTCCTCTTGGACAAAGACCATGGGTATGAAAACGGCAACGGTGGTCAAGGTACTGGCAAGCACAGCACCCCAAACCTCGACCGTACCATCATGAGCGGCCTGGAAACGTGACTTTCCCATCTCACGGTGACGAAATATGTTTTCAAAGACCACGATAGAGTTATCCACCACCACGCCAATGGCGAAACTCATCCCGGCAAGACTCACCACATTGATATTGCGTCCCAACAGGCTCATCACAAGAAAGGTTCCCACCACACTGATCGGGATTGCAAGAGAGACGATCAACGTGCTGGAAAAATTTCGTAGAAAGATCAGCAGAACAATGATTGCGAGGGTGCCCCCTACGAATATGTTCTTGCGCACCAGTGCAATGGCGCCATAGATATAATGGGTTTCGTCGTAGGCCATTTCAATTTTTAATTTGCGATCTTTTAGAATGCCATTGTTCAGTTCCTCCAAAGCTTCCTGGAGATTCTTCATCACGACAAGGACATTTGAGCCGGTTTCACGGACAGCGTTCAAGACAATGGTGGGAATCCCCTCATGCCGAACGGCTAATTCGAGGTCTGCATGTCCGAGGGACACCCTTGCCACATCACCTACCGTGATCGGAACCCCATTTACCCGCTTAACAATGACTTTGGCTGCATCATCAGGGGTCTGGTATTCACCCACCGTGCGAGCAATATAACGCCTCTTTCCTTCATCAAAGTCGCCAGCGCTGATGTTCCGGTTTTCAATGTTGAGAGCCTGCATAAGTTCCGAGATAGTGACGTTTCGGGCGGCCATGGCATCTGAATTGACAATTACTTGAAGTTCCCTCTCTTGCCCCCCATAGATATTGGAAGAAGATATCCCGGTAATTCGCTCCAAACGCGGTTTCACGTTCTCGTCAACAAAGTCGTATTCATGGCTGAGCACCCCTTCATATCCTTCACGGCCCTGAAGGATCATCCAGGCAATTGCGCTCTCAAAGCGCCCCCCCGACTTAATGATCGGCTTCTCCACATCATTGGGGTATTCTATGACCTGGTCGAGCTTGTGCGAAACCCTGAGAAGGGCTGCGTCCGTATCGGTGCCTATCTCAAACATCAGGTTGATGTATGACACACTGTCACTGCTTTCGCTTGTCATCTTGTCCAGGCCTTGGACGTTCTTCAGTTCGTCTTCCTGAACATCAACAATCTCTCGCTCAACCTCCAAAGGGCTTGCTCCGTTCCAGAAGGTCTCCACGGAAACTTCCGGCATGTCTACGTTGGGCGTTAATTGAATAGGAATCCTGAACAAAGAGATAAGGCCAAACATCACCAACAGAATGACGCCAACAGTGACGGTAACCGGTTTCTTGATTGCTGCATCAACAAGTTTCATAGAAAAACAGTGTCCTTTAGATCACTCCATTATTTGCACGGGCTGCCCCGGCATCAAGCGTTCGTTTCCGCGGATAACCACAGGGGCTCCTGGCTGGAGGGGCCCCTCGACCGCTACGTTCCCATCATAGTACCCAACGACTTGGACTGGTACGGGCTGGGCTACACCATCCGCCACGACATACACCATCCGATTCGTTCCCGCTGTCACTATGGCATCTTTGGGGACCAGAAGAGCCTTCCTCTTGGTTCCCAGGCTAAATGTCGCCGTGGCCTCCATGCCGCTCCTGATCTCCAAGTTGGGATTGTCCAGTTCAATTCGAACCGGAAACGTACGGGCATTCATGTCGCCTTCCGGGAGAACAGCAGAGATCTTTCCGGAAAATGTGTCATCCGACAGGCTTGTCACCAGTACCCGCACCGGGCTGTCCTGAGAAAGCTGCATGGCGTAACGCTCCGGCACGTCCACGGTGATCCGGATGCGTCCCAAGTCCAGCAGGGATACGACTGGACCGCCCACATCTATCCACTCTCCTACCTGCGTATACTCTTCGGCAACAAACCCTGCAAAAGGGGCGACGACTGTTTTGTTGCGGATATCATCCTTCAACAGTTCAATCTCAGCTTCAGTTCGAAGAAGTTCCTGTTTAAGGGACTGATGCCGATCCAATGCTTCGTCATATTTGCTCTCAGCAATGCTGTCAGTACCTTTCAGTTTGGTGTACCTACCGAGTTCTTTTTCTGCTAAAACCGCGTTTGATCGCACTCTCTCCATGGTAGCCTCTGCCGCCTTAACACGAAGCGCCAGACTGGTTGATCTGAGCCTTGCAAGGACTTGTCCTTTCTTGACGAAGTCGCCCTCACCCACCGGGAAGTTTTGCACCGATCCCGAAACCTGAGCGGCGACCGTGCTACGGGCAATCGCTTCAGTGGTGCCAACCAGGGTTACCTGATCTGAAACCATCTCTTCAACGACTGAAGCGACCTGCACAGGGGCCGGTGGCGGCCCCTGGGGTCCTTGCTTTGCGTCTTCAGCCCGGGCCGTGGAACCAATAATAAGATAGACAACAAGAGCCACCAACATACCGGAACCAACGAACCATTTGAGATACATTTTCTTCATAGACCTTCTCTTCCTTCACTCCTGATTATACTGCGTTCTTATTGAATGTGCCTAACACACCAGTGGGGCACCTCTGGTTCCAACCCGTGGGGCACCCCACCTGGTCCGACAACGTGAAAACATTGTGGTTGCTCTATCGCAACGTACCTACATACCGATCTCCCAGAAGATGGTTTGCTATGACCACGCGTTGAATCTCTGATGTCCCCTCATAGATGGTAAAGACACGCGCATCTCTGTAATAGCGCTCAACCGGGTATTCTTTAGTGTAACCATACCCCCCATGAATTTGCAATGCCTTAGCCGTAACCCGGTTCACCATCTCCGAGGCAAACAGCTTTGCCATAGAGGCTTCCATGGTGTATTTCTCGCCCCTGTCTTTCTTGGCCGAGGCAGAAAAGGTCATCTGCCGTGCTGCCTCTATCTCAGTAACCATGTCCGCCAGCATCCAGCGCAGGCCCTGGAACTTTGAAATCGGCTGGCCAAACTGCTCTCGCTCTTTGGCATAAGAAACCGCTGCATTCAATGCAGCCTGGGCAACGCCAATCGACTGTGCAGCGATCCCTATGCGGCCACTGTCCAAGGCGGTCATAGCGATCTTAAAGCCATCTCCCTCTTGCCCCAGTAGGCATTCAGCAGGAACTCGGCAATTGTCAAAAATCATATCGGTCGTATCAGACGCGCACAGCCCCATCTTTTCTTCAGTCTTGCCCACCAAGAACCCGGGCATTCCCTTCCTGACAACAAACGCGCTTATTCCTTTATGCCGTTTTGCCTTGTCTGTCTTGGCCGTTATTATGGTTAAGCCGGCATTCTTACCCGAGGTAATGAAGCGCTTGGTGCCATTGATGATGTAGTGGTCTCCGTCACGCTCGGCCGAGGTCGATTGGCCTACAGGGTCCGATCCTGCCTGAGGTTCTGTCATGGCAAAGGCACCTATGACTTCACCCGTAGCCAAAGGTTTTAGGTAGGCCTGTTTCTGCTCTTCAGTTCCAAAGCGGACAATTGTTTCACACACGATAGAATTATGGACAGACATTACAACAGCCGTTGCAGCACAAGCATATGCTATTTCTTGGAGTGCCAACACATAACTCACCGTATCTACCGCAGCCCCACCGTATTCCGGCGGAACCATCATACCCATCAGGCCCAGTTCTGCCATCTGGCTGAGATTCTCCGCTGGAAACTCCTTAGACCGATCACGCTCCATGGCCGTGGGAAGAACGACTTCCCGGGCAAAGTCTCTGACCATGGTTTGAATCATGAGTTGTTCTTCAGTCAGCTTGAACGTCATAGCGCACTCCTCGTACAACCTATTAGCTCATATTCAAGGCATAGCCTCTCCCAAAAAGTGTCTATCGTGAGCCAAAGCATATCGAGGCTGAAATCATCAACCTTGGACACATTAGTTCAGTATAGGCACTCAGGGCGTATAGACAATAACCAAGAGTTCTGCCTTCTTCTTGCCTGTGTTTCTGAGTTTATGTCTGACGCTTGAGTTAAAATGTAGTGATTCACCCGTTTTCAAGCGGTTCACATGGTCACCGACGGTTATCTCTACATTTCCAGCCAATACAAACGCAAACTCTTCCCCGTCATGTTGATACCCGACCCCTTTATGATCCTTCATGGCATCAACCGTAACACGAAACGCCTTGAGGTGTTTGTTTTCCGCGCCCGGCGTCAGCGTCGTGTAGGCATAATTCTTAGTGCGTTTCTTGTACGCCCTGGCACGGCTTTCGGCTGTGGTTGTCTCTTCCTTGAGCAATAATCCTGAGTCAATCTCCAGGGCCCGAGATATCTGCAACAGGGTCCCAACAGGGGGTATGGTCTTACCTGACTCAATCTGTTCCAGATAATCAATACTGCATCCGGTATCATTAGCCACCTGATCCAGTGTGATCTTTTTCTTCTGCCTGGCTTTCTTGATCTTTTCCCCCACGGGGACTGACCGGGCAACCTTTTTTCTCGGCATACCATACCTCCCGAAGCACCTAAAATGAGCCAAATCCGATGAACTCGTATAGCGTTTTTTTGTGGAAGAGGCTTTCAACTCCGCCATCGAGCGTTAGATGGGGTCTTGAAATGGCTTATAGGCACTTTAGCTCATTTCAGTTCACTTGAGGCGCTTATTCATCTTCTCTCTCATAATCTGTTCACACAGTGAAATGGGGTCGGTTCTTTTTTCAACAAGATCATCTATCATCTGCTCAAATCTCTCAGAACGCTCAAGTTCCTGGATCATCTCAGCTACAAAGCTCTCTTTAATCGTATCCACCAGTTCACTAAAAGCCTTTTTTCTCAAGTGCTCACGAAGGTGCGTCGTGGCATGATCAAACAAGTACGTCTTATGCGTCTCTATTTCTGACAGCAATTCTTCAACCCCTTGGTTCTTAATTGCCTCGGCAGCCACAATTGGTGGCCGCCACGTCCCCTCACCTGTATCCTTGGTGTTCATATCAAGCATTGTCTGTAGCTCATTTATAGTCTTCTGAAGCCCCTCGCGCTCTGATTTGTTAATGACAAAGATGTCGGCCACTTCGAGGATACCCGCCTTAATAGCCTGAATGTCGTCTCCCATACCAGGGATGAGTACGATGACCGTTGTGTGCGCCGTGGTCACAATATCGACTTCGTCCTGGCCCACCCCCACGGTCTCAACAAGTATGATTTCCTTACCCATAGCGTCCAGGACGTCGATGACGCTGCTAGTGGAACGGGTCAAACCCCCAAAATGGCCGCGGGTAGCCATACTCCGTATGAATACCTCCGGATCGGTGCCATGACGCTGCATCCGAAGCCTGTCTCCAAGTATGGCCCCGCCGGAGAAAGGGCTTGTGGGATCCACCGCAAGGACCCCTAGGCTTTTCCCTGTCTCCCGGTAAGCCTGGATCATCTGATCCACAAGCGTACTCTTGCCAACGCCGGGAAAGCCGCTGATCCCGATCACATAGGCCCTGCCGGTGTGTGGATAAAGGGCTTTTAAGACCTCCTTCGATGTCGGAATACCGTCGTCAATATCCCTGATCAGCTTGGCAGCTGTCCGGATATCTCCGGCAAGGATCTTCTCCACACGTTCCGCTAAATCAAGGTCCATATCTCTTCATTCCGTTTACTATCAGGGTTATCTACACGACTAACTCCAACCCCTCGTAGGCCATGATGATCTTGCAGGCGCGGTCTACCCCCTGCAGTTCCGCATAGGCGCGGGTCCTTTGCAGAATATCCCACAGGGTATCATCATCGTGTGTGGGTTCATGATGGAAAAGAACCAATGTTTCTACCCCGGCATCACGGGCTATGTCCACACCAATCAGGGAGGAACTGTGGCCCCAGTCTTCTTTTTCCGCAGCGTCTTTCAGGGTATATTGCGAATCAAATACCAGGATCTTTGCCTTAGAAAAGAAGGCCATGTATTTTTCCATGTCCGATCCGGAAATATTGGCGAATGCTGTATCCGTGGCATACACAAATGAAACATCTTCTTCTTTGACGCGATACCCAAAAGACTCTCCGGGGTGGTTAAGCTTGATATTTGCCACATCAACGTTGCCGATGGTCACGCTTTGCCCTGGTGAAAGGCGAACGAACTCAATCTCTGCGTTCATGGTCTTGAGCGGCACCGGGAAATACGAGGGGCCCTGCTGCATAGAGAAACGTTCCTCTACGTTGGGATGCGGGCTGTAGACAACAATCCGGTTTCCCGGCACATATGCCGGAAGGAAAAAAGGAAATCCCTGTATGTGATCCCAATGTGTATGGCTTAAGAACAGATGGGCCGTTCCGTTCCCCTGGCCGAACCTCCCGTCCATAAGATGCAGGCCCAGTACCCTTATACCCGTTCCAGCATCAAGGATGATAGTGGTGTCGTCAGAGTGCAATTCAACGCACGGTGTGTTGCCGCCATATGTCCCCTTTATGTGCCGGGGTAGTCGTTCCACATAATGTTCCGTTGCCCGCTCGTCGACAATGTCGCCATTTTGGGCCCCTTTTAAGGCCCACAAAATCTTCTCTTTGACCTGTGGAACACCTAACGGTGTGGCAACAGAACCGCGTACTCCCCAGAATCTGGCAATCATATCCTATCCCGGTCAGTCTTTCTCTGTGTCAATCTGCACGCACCACAGCCCTCTTTAGAATGAACCATCAAAGAGGGCGCGTCACGAATGCTGAATGTTATTTTTTATCAGACTTTTGCATCTCTATCAACATCCTACTGTCCTTGCCGAAAAATATGAGGTTCCTTGAAAATGGAGGGTCCCGTAGCTACAATAATGGATTGACACTCCCGCCAATGTCTAATAAATATTTATGGTATTCCTTCAAACTCAAAACATACAGACAGCTTGGAAGCTATGGCTTCCTTTAAACCTGCATATATAGAAACCTACAACAAGGGCCTCCTCAAGGAAAAGATCGCCCGGGCTTACAAAATCCTTAGGGCCTGTGCCTTGTGTCCGAGGGCATGTGGCGTGGACCGCCTCTCAGGCGAACGGGGGATCTGCCAGACCGGCGAACACGCCATTGTCTCAAGTTACAATCCGCATTTCGGCGAAGAGAGCCCCTTGGTCGGGGACCACGGCTCGGGCACCATATTCTTTTCAAGATGCAACCTGCTTTGCCTCTTCTGCCAGAACTACGAAACCAGCCATCAAGGCGAAGGCGTTCCTTTCTCTTCTGAAGAGCTCGCCAAGGCGATGCTGTTGCTTCAGGAAAGGGGTTGCCATAACATCAACTTTGTGACGCCCTCTCACGTAGTGCCTCAGATCCTGGATGCTCTTGACAAGGCTATTCCGTCAGGCCTCCGTATCCCCCTGGTCTATAATACCGGTGGCTATGACCTGCCTGAAACCCTGAGTATCCTGGAAGGCGTGTTTGATATCTACATGCCTGACTTCAAGTTCTTGGATTCCAAGGTGGCCGAAGAATTCTGTGACGCACCAGATTATCCCGAAGTAGCCCGAGAAGCCCTCAAGGAAATGCACCGTCAGGCGGGGGATCTGGTGATGAACGAGCAGGGGATTGCCCAGAGAGGTCTCCTGGTACGTCACTTGGTCCTTCCGAGAGGACTGGCCGGGACCCGGGAGGCCATGCGTTTCTTGGCCAAGGAAATCTCACTCAACACATACGTAAATATTATGGCACAGTATCGACCATGCGGCCGGGCCTCTGAGGTAACGGCACTAAGGCGCTCCCTCACGGACGAAGAATACCAAGAGGCAATTCACATGGCCAAGGAGGAGGGCATCACCCGGCTGGATGAGCGGAGAAGGGCCTTTGTGCTCCACTGGACGTGACCTTAATCGAGCGTAAACAAAATGAAGGAACATTGGATCATGTTGGGATTAGGCTATGATGGAAAGAATATTTGCTATAGGTGATATACACGGTTGTTTCGACAAGTTGACCTCCTTGATGGGCATCATTGACATGGACCCCACACAAGATACACTCGTATTCATAGGAGACTATATCGACCGAGGGCCGCAATCAAAGGAAGTGGTAGACTATCTCATTGACCTGGCCAAACAGCAGAGCCGTGTCATCTTTCTGAAGGGGAATCATGAGCAGATGCTTGAGCTTTACCTAAGTGGAACTGAAAAGTTGAGCTTTCTGGCCAACGGCGGATATGCAACCTTGAGAAGCTACTCCAAGGATCATTCCTCTGACGAAGCCGGCCTAATACCGAACGCGCACCTAGACTTTTTTGACAACCTCCGTTTATGTTATGAAACGGATAAGTATATCTTTGTCCACGCGGGCCTGAAGTCGAACATACCTCTTGAAGAACAGGACGTATGGGATATGCTGTGGGTACGGGACGAATTCATATACTCCGATTTTGATTTTGGAAAGCGTGTGATTTTTGGCCACACACCCTTCCGGAAACCACTGATTCTTGATAATAAGATTGGCATCGATACCGGTGCCGTCTACGGCAACAAACTGACTTGTGTTGAACTGCCGGCCGTAAAGTTCTACAGCGTGTAATCGATCTTGTTGGCAGATAACAGAAATAACAACGCAAACTTATGCGGGAGGAACGGATTATGGGAGTAAACGATGTCGTCAAAAACATCACCTGGTTGGGGCATGATGGGTTTCTTATCAAAGGAGACGGCAAGACCATCGCCATCGACCCTTTTCAGGTGGAGGAATGTGAGCCGGCCGATATTATCTTGGTCACGCATGAGCACTATGACCACTGCTCACCAGAGGATATAAGGAAGATCCAGAAGGAATCGACGGTCATCGTCACTGAACCCAATTCGGCCAATAAGCTCTCTGGAGACGTTCGGGTGGTGCAGCCTGGAGATAAGCTCACGGTTTCTGGAATTCCTATTGAGGCTGTGCCGTCTTATAACACAAACAAGGCTTTTCATCCTAAACAGAATGCCTGGCTGGGATTTATCGTGACAGTGGAGGGCGTTAGGATTTACCATGCAGGCGATACCGATTTGATACCGGAGATGAACTCGTTCGACGTGGACATCGCACTCCTTCCGGTATCCGGGACTTACGTGATGACCGCTGAGGAGGCCGTGGAAGCCGCCAAAACGATTAAGCCTAAACTCGCCATTCCCATGCATTACAATTCCATTGTGGGTTCAACGGATGATGCCAGGCGGTTCTGCGACGCCCTGAAGGGGACCTGTGAAACGGTCATGCTAAGCTTATGAAAAAAACATTCATCTTCACATTGTTAGTTTTCGTGCTATTTGCCGGCACAGCCAGTGCCGAGAGACAAACCGTTGCCGTGGAAAGGGCCAATGTCCGCTCAGGTCCTGGGACAGACCATGGAATCTTGTGGTCCGTTGGAAAGTATTATCCGGTGGACATCATCAAGACGTCCGGGCAGTGGCATCAGATTCGTGACTTTGAGGGGGACATGGGGTGGATTCACGGATCCCTGCTTAAGAAGATCCCTTCTGTTATCGTCACAGGTGAAACAGTCAATGTTCGGGAGGGTCCTAAAACAAGCTTCAAAGTCTTATTTCAGGCTGAAAAAGGGGTTAGTTTCAAACTCTTGGAGGACAAGCAAGAGTGGCTCAAGGTCCAGCATGCGGACGGAGACGTGGGGTGGGTGCACAAGAGTCTGGCATGGGGGTATTAGAACCCCCAAATCTCGAGGTGTGAAGAAGCTTACAGCGCGCAGATTTCATCCAACCGGCGGTCGTACATTTTCCCGATTCCATAGTCTTGGCGTCTTAGAAATCTTTCCTGGGACGGCCCTATAATCTGCATTTCACGGTGTTCCTTCTGAACCTCAAGAGCAATCTTCATCTCCTTTGTGCAACCCGTGCTGAACGTGGCATCCTTGCCCACCCACTCAGGAGGAACCCTGGTTTCCATGATCTGGAAGGCCTTCACGATATCGTCATATCTCTGGAATCGCCATATGTCTATCATTCCACTTCGCTGAACAATTTCCCACATATACATCAGGTCATCCGCATCCATTCCTGGCTCGTAGTGCTCTGACGGGTTGATAATAAACGTGCCTTGAGACTGATCTTTGAGGTACTGGGTATAGACAGACATGATTCTTTTTGCCATAGCCTGTTTGCCCGGGATAGAACCGATGATACCGCTGTAAAATATGACTGTCATGCCTTGTTGTTTGGCTTCTTCCATCTGCGAGATAATTGTTTGGGCCTTGTTTTCGAGATCTCTGTGGGAGAACTTGATGACGGAGGGGTGTCTGGCTTTGTACCAGACTGAAGTTGAGCCGTTTTCATCTTTTGCAACGCTGTAAACATCCTGGGTGAAACGGAAGTGCGTATCAAAAAAGCGCCGTCTTTGATCAGGCCCCTTGGAGATGACACCATCCACTTCCTTGAAGACCCGGGCAAAGGTCGTCGAGGTCAGCAGAAGGTTGAGGTTCTCACGAGTACCATCCGAGATGGCCATGATGTTCTTGTCGCTTTTCAAGATATTGACCAGGTCATTCTTGCCCAAGCTCTTCTCTTGGATCAAAAGAACGCCTTCGAGTTCCCGGGAAAGCGTCTCTTCCTCTTCAGCATCGAAAAAGTCAATCTTAGCAAACAAAGGGCCGTCCTTAAACGCCACGATGATCTTGTGGCCCAGCTGTGCGAGGTATTTTATGATGGCGAGGTCCACGATTACTTCGCCTGCTTCATCAGCGAGCCACAGGAGCTTTTGGGGCTGGGGGACACCTGAGACATCATTCTCTCTATGAACCCCCAAGAATTGCCACAATGGCTCGACACCGTCTCCGGTGAGAGGAAGGTTGAAGAGTCTCAGATAATCCTCCGTTGTGTATCGCAAGATCTCATCAGATTCCCAGAGTGCATGATCTGCCGACAGGACAAAGAGCCGACGCAGTTTCAAGTAGTCCACGCGCTCCTTGACATCATCGAGACCCGTCGGAGCGGAAAGGAGAACAGCATCATCAATGTGGTTTAGCGCTGTCTGAAACGCCTCTGAGTTAAGTGCTTGAAAGGCCCGCGTGTTTCGCTCAGCTTTTTCGGCTGCATAGGGATCCTCTATCTGGGTACGATCAATGTAGATCTTTAGAAGTCGCTTTTCCAACCTGGAGGGAATCATCAATCCATCCCGAGTCTCGTGTTCGTACTTGGTCTTCATAAGAGATTTCAAGAAGGTCTTATCCCATTTATCCTCTATCTGACGATCAACCAGGTCGAGTATCCGGCGGAGAACGTCATCATATCTTTCCTGCACAAACGGTGACTTTTCCCGTTTCATGATTGTGCCGAACATACGATCCGAGCACGGATAGTACCGCTCACCTTCTTCGGTAAACACCATAAACCGCACCTGTTCTGGAGAGTACACGTGATCGGGATAGGCATAATAATCGAGGTGGTTTTCGATGAAGAAAGTTGTGTACCAGGCATCCAGGATAGGATCATGACCCGGAATGTAGGGGCGTTCGGGATCAAAGGCGGCTGTCTCCGCAGAAGCTTGATCTTCAGACTTCATGTCTCCTCTTTTTTTGTCCTTTGGCGAAATAATAAGGCAGAGGGCCTGTCCGGTATCTGGGATCAGCCTCTTTGTTTCAGCAGCTTCATTACGGATTCCTCTATCACATGACTTGGCTGCAACCCCACGAAATAATCACTGATCTCACCCTTGTCGTCTATTACAAAGGTGGTCGGAATCCCCCTGATCCCACCGTAATCGACAACCACCTCCCTGGTTCCCAGTACGATGGGATAAGTGATCCCGTACCGGTTAATGAATGGTCTTAGAACTGCGCCGGCTTCCATATCCAGAGAAACCCCTATGATCTCAAGTCCTTTACCATTGAATCTCTTATGAAGTTGGACAAAATCAGGAACCTCCTGGCGGCACGGACCACACCAGGTGGCAAAGAAGTTCAGGAGTACGACGCGGCCCTTTAGGTCGGTCAGACGATAGGTACGACCATTAAGATCCTTGAGTGCAAAGTCCGGGGCAGTATGGGAAGGGGGTCCACTTCCGTCTTCGCCACCGCCACACCCGCAGATCAGAACGGCCGTGAAGATGATTACAAGAAGAGATCTCGCCGCAGACTGCATGGTAGCTATCCTTTGAGGGGTCACAACTGGAGCCTTTCAGTTCCAGGACATCGTCGCTTTTCGAACCAATATTTCCCGGTCAGTGGTCGAAGACCTCACCTCTCGTCAAGAACGCCACCGGATGCCTTTGCATATTGTTCGATCGTTTCAGCCTCCACCAGCCTGATTGTTACATGAAGCCCAAGCATTTCATGGATTTGCTCTCTCAAGCGTTTCAGTGTGCCTTCCAGGATTTTCACTTCATCCGAAAAAATAGTGTCATTCATCTCAAGCCATATCTCGGTCATGTCCTGGTAACTCTCTTTGTACAGGTGGATCAAAAAACGGGGAGAGAAGCCCTGGAAAAGCCCCTTTATTATCCGATCAATCTGAGCAGGATGTACTTTCACGCCCCGTATGGTGAGGACTTCTCCTGTGTGCCCTGTGATCCCGGACATGCGTGCAAGCGTTCGCCCACACGGGCACGACCCGGCCATCATGGACGCAAGATCTCCTGTCCGGAATCGGATAAAGGGAAAGGCTTTAGCAGTCAACGTTGTCAAAACCACTTCCCCTTCTTCACCTGGGGCGCATGGAGCTTCCCCATCAGAAGCCACGATCTCCAAAAGAAAATGGTCCTCAGAAATATGCAGCCCATCCTGTTCCGTACACTCAAAGGCTAACCCCGGCCCCATGACATCGCTCGGCCCATAACCTGCTGTCACATCAATCTTGAATGTCGACTCCAACCTCTCACGCGTCTCCTGCTTCAGGGCCTCTCCCACAAGTACAATGGCCTTAAGGGCAAGGCCGCTGGTATCTATGTCGATCGCTTCCATGGCCTCAACCGTATGCATGGCATAAGAAGGTGTGGCAATGAACACCGACGTCTTGTAGTCTCGCATGGCCAGAAGTTGCTTCGAAGTGCTTATGTGAGACATGGGCATCACAGAAGCCCCGATATTCTCTGCCCCTTCCTTCAGGGCTCGGCCCCAGTTGGACAGGCCAGGATTCAGGCAGATTTGAACCACATCCGTATCTGCAACTCCGCTGGCAGCGAGGAAACGGGCCGTGATTGTTCCTCTCGCTTTGAGATCCCTCATGGTGTAACCGACCACGACAGGCTTGGGAGTGGTCCCTGTTGAAGAGCTAATGCGGACAATGTCCCTAAGGGGCACGGCAAACATACCGTACGGGTAATTGTCACCCAGATCTTCCCGAGTGGTAAAAGGAAGCTTTGTAATCTCTTGCACAGAACTCAAGGCACCCGGATCGATGCCGAGTTCATCGAACTCTTTTCTGTAGAACGGGACATTCTTGTAGGCCCGGTTCAATGTGCTCTGGAGTCGTTCCAGTTGCAGCTGTTCCAGGTCTTCCCTCTCCATCTGCTCGTTCTCAGCATCCCATAATCTCAAGTCCGTTCCCTCCCTTCCCAGAATGTTTTATAGTCTTTCCCAAGATATGCTCGTTTCACGTCACTATCATTCATGAGTTCATCTGAGGGCCCTTGCAGGACAACCCTGCCGGTTTCCAAGACATACCCGCGATCTGATATCGTGAGAGAGGCCCGAGCGTTCTGCTCAACCATCAAGACAGTCATACCGTTCCTGCGAAGTTCGGATACGGTGTTCATGATATCCTTCACAATCAGAGGGGCAAGTCCCATGGAAGGTTCGTCCAGCAGCAGGAGCTTCGGTTTGGCCATGAGAGCCCGGCCAATGGCTAACATCTGTTGCTCACCACCAGAAAGGGTCCCCGCAATCTGTCCGTAGCGCTCTTTCAGACGCGGGAAAAGTTGAAAGACCCAGTCCAGATCCCTTGCAATGGCTTCCTTTTCTTTCTTCTTAAAACGAAGGAACGCTCCCAGCTCCAGATTCTCCTGCACCGTCAAGGGACCAAAGATCTGCCGCCCTTCCGGTACTTGGCTTATGCCGGCAGCAACGACTTTTTCAGGACGAAGCTTATTGATCTCCCTGTCCTCAAACTTGATTTCACCTTGGGAGCAACGGATCAACCCTGAAATCGTATTCAATATCGTAGTCTTGCCTGCACCATTGGCACCAATCAGGGAAACGATCTCGCCGGATTGGACATGAAGCGACACATTATCGAGGGCCTTGATCCGACCATAGTATGCGTGGAGATTCTTGATCCTAAGCATGATTATCTCGCAAAACCTCAGAAAATAGACGGCACAGCAAAAAGCTCCAGGTGCAAGGCGCGCAAATGTTTAGGAATGAGGCGTACTTTTAGTACGTCGTAATGACGAGACATGAAGCGGAACGCCGCAGATGGACTTTTTGCGAAGCCGTCAAGCATAAGATTCGTCCCCCAGGTACGCCGTGATGACTTCAGCGTTATCCTGAATCTCCCGTGGGGTCCCTTCTGCTATCTTTGTACCGTAGTTAAGAACCACGATCTCATCAGAAATGTCCATTGCCACGTCCATATTGTGTTCCACCAGCAAGACGGTTATTCCAATATCCCGGATCTTTGTGATGAGCTCGCACAGCCCCCGGGCTTCACCAGAGTCAAGACCCGAGGCTGGTTCATCCAGCAGGAGAAGTTTCGGCTCGGTAGCCAGAGCCCTAGCAATCTCCAGGTAGCGCTGAAGACCAAACGGAAGCCCGGAAGAATTTTCATGAACTCGCTGGCCTAGGCCAACAAATTCAAGAAGCTCCATGGACCGGTCCACGATCTCCTTCTCCTCTCCGCGCGCCGACGGCAACCTGAACGCATTCGCAAATACGCCGGTCCTGGTCCTGGAATGCCGCCCGAGCATGACGTTCTCGATAACAGACATGTTCTCAAAGAGCTCAACATTCTGAAATGTGCGGGCAATCCCTTTCTGGGTAATAACGTGTGGTTTCAGGCGGTCTATCCGTTCTCCGAGAAACCATATCGCCCCTTCCGTAACAGACTCAACACCGGTCACAATATTATAAAGAGTTGTCTTGCCTGCACCGTTTGGGCCGATGAGAGACTTGATCTGGCCCCGGGTCACCGAAAAAGAAACATCAGCCAGAGCTGCCAGGCCCCCAAAGGATTTGCTTGCACCATCTATTTTAAGCATCTTATCCATTGTCGAGGCTCTTTTTAACACAGTTCAAAATGGAGTCAATATCTGCTTCGGAGTTGTTTAAAAAGATGACGAAGTAGTACGGATCGCCTGATCTGCTCTCTACATACCCAGCTCTCGTCCTGATACCTCTCAAACTGCCTGTTTTGTAAAGAACCCGGCCGTCACGAACCAGGACGGCGCGATACGGCTCAAATCGCCTTAAAACAGCAAGCATATCCAGGGCTGAAAGCCGGTTTTTTCTCGAGATCCCGGACCCCTCTGCAATCTCAACACCACTCAGGTGCAAGACGTCTCGGGAAAAGTCAGAAAGTACCCTTACCCCTTTGGCCAGCGTGCCGGGCGGGCCGTGCACATGGGCACCGAGGGCGATCAGAATCTCGTTGGCCATGAAATTGTTCGAAAACTCAAACATCTTCTTCAATGCCTGTGCCAGGGTGAAGGCTGATTTATATGTGTAAACCAGCCGGTCTCCGGGAATCACTGCTCCTGCCCGGACTTCGCCCTGACACGCATTTCCTGCTTCCTCCAAGAAGTGCCCCAAGAGTTCCCCGGCATGGCGCGCAGCCTCATGCCCTTGGTGGGAAAAGGCATAACGGCCCTTTTTTAGGCCCAGCAATCGGATCTTCTTGAGGGCAAGCGGTGTCATCGGGGTCTGGGGTTCTGCCGAGACAATCCGGCCTCTGTCGTCCCGCTTGAAGAAGACAGTATTGAAATTGGCACACAAAGCCCCGTTGGGGGCGTCATACGGATTGGTGGAAGAGCCGACCCCCGGAATGGTCTCATCCGCAAAATAGGTGTCATCAAGGACAAGATCGTTGATACCCTGCAGCCTGGAAGCCAGGGCCTGAGCTATCTTCTGCCACACCTCAGAAATAAGGAGCGGGTCCCCATACCCCTTTACCTTCAGGTTCTGGTCATGGTCCTGATAGAATTCTGTGTGGAATCTGTACGATTCCCCCAAGTGATGAATCGCTGCAAGGCCTGTTAGCACCTTCAGGGTCGACGCAGGTACAAGTTTTCTGGTTTCATTCTTGCCGTAAATGATTTTGCCTTCAGGGCTAACTACCAGCAGGGCATCCTGAGAAGAGATTCGGCTCAAGCAAGAAGATGATTCCCCTGCCTTGGAGATACCGGGTTGCAGCAGCCATACAGCACAAACCAGCAGGACAAAACACCGTGAAAGCAGTATTCCCGTCAAAACGTTGGAAACTAGTCTGGTGTGGACCTTATATCTTTGGGGAATCATAATCATGGCACAAAAGCACAGACAAAAATACAGTCGGATAATTGCTTGAAATCATAGGAACTCGCATGTTGTGAGTCAAGGAAAAATCGGCATTCGCGCGTTACTATCATGAAACGAAACTGTAATAACCGGCACTTGGAACAGGATTGACCTGATTGAAGGTTCCCTGCAGCCCCGTGTCAAGACGGGATCTCCGCCACAATTCCGGCGGACAGGTCCGCTGTGCTCCGACAAGCTGCAGGGATGTTCTGCCTTGCGGCAGTGCTTCGCGCCGACTGTAAGGAATGTTACAGTTCTTAGATGCGCTCGCGGTTGCAGTTCAAAAAGGGATGCCCCCTTCCAGCTTAGAAAGACCGCTGCAAACGGAACATACTTATGAGAATTACTATAAAACACTCAAAATGGGCAAACGAACGACGGCAGAAGCTTCAAGAGCCACACCAATCGGAATGTTATTCTGACAACCGCTATAGAGATATGAAACTGATATCGAAGGCGTTTGGCGGCAGTATCGGACGAAGATCATGACAGTGAGATTGAATTCGGCTATCTTAAAGGTTATTCTCGAATCTTGAAATCTGACGCTCTTAATCTTAATGCGGCATCGTGATGCAAGACAGTAAAACCTCGTCGAAAAGTTCAAGGGGATTTCAGGAAACGAAATGACCAATTACGCCAAACATAGAGCATTTCGCACAGAACTCCTTGTCTATCGCCTCCCCAGCCGTGCTTAGAGAGTAGCTTGATGACAAAAGCATACCCTTTCTTGCGCCGCTAAAGCGCGTTTCATTGCGGTCTCCAGAGCTCTGAACTCACTCTCCAGTTCCAGTTGGGCTGTCTCGGCTTCCGTCCATGTTCCATTCTTTCCTATGAACTCCAATCGGTAGACTGCATCAAAGGCACGCTTAGCACCAAAATAACCTACAGAACCCTTTAGGGCATGCGCAGCTTCCGCAACAACACTGGCATCACCCCTGACCACGCCTTCCCGGAGCTTAGCTATTTTGTCAGCAGCATCTTCTAAAAACAGGTTGACAACCTCTTCAAAGAGTACCCTGTCTCCAGCTACGGCGCTCATTGCCTTGGACAAATCAAAAACATCCTGGGCGAGTGGCGTAACATGGTTTGAAGGAAGACGGCTGTCCTTCTTCTTGTCCTGTAATCCATGCGCCAAGTTCTCGATGATTGAAAAAAGGTTCTCCGCCCTTAGCGGCTTGGACACATAGTCGTCCATGCCTGCCGCAAGACATCTTTCCCGGTCTCCCTTCATGGCGTGGGCTGTCATGGCGACAATGGGGATATGTCCACCATTACCTTTTTCCCTGTCTCGGATCAGCTCTGTTGCTTCAAATCCATCCATCTCTGGCATTTGAACATCCATCAGGATCAGATCTATGTGCTCTTTATCAAGGGCTTTTAAAGCTTCTCTCCCGTTTGAGGCAATAACAACACCGTGCCCCCGTTTTTTCAACATCGTTGCAGCCACTTTCTGATTCACCGGATTATCTTCGACCACCAGAACACCAAATCGTCTTTGCGCCCCTTGGACAGCATAGTCGGAAATGACCGCCATTTCTTCATCAGTTGGATGTCCCAAAGCCGTCATGATTGCATTGAAAAGCTCAGATTGCTTCACGGGTTTCGTCAAATATCCCGATATCCCAAACTTGGCACATTGGGCTGCGTCTCCATTTCTCCCTAATGACCCCAGCAAAACCATTTGCAGGTTTGCTCCATAAGGGCGCTCCTTTACCCTCTTTGCCACCTCAAATCCGTCATGACCACACAGCTCTGAGTCCAGCAACAGGACGCGATACGGTTTTCCGGCTTCAAAGGCATTCTCAAGCATCGGAAGGGCATCGTTCTCACCTGCCGCCTCGGCAGACTTAAGACCCCAAGAAGACGTCATTTCCTTAAGGACTAAGCACCTCGTAGGGTTATCAGATAGAATAAGGACCGGTACGCCAGAGAGGTCTAAATCTTTTATGTGCACGCCTTCTGGCGCCTCTCTTCGACCCAATTTAGAACAGACTATAAAATGAAAAGTGCTCCCTTTTCCTAACTCACTCTCAACCCAAATCTCCCCACCCATCATTTCCACAAGCTGCTTCGAAATAGCCAGTCCTAATCCTGCGCCACCATATTTTCTCGTGGTAGAGCCATCCGCCTGTTTAAAACTGTCGAAAATCGTCTCTGTTTGGCCCTGGGGAATCCCTATGCCAGTGTCCGACACTGTAAAATGCAAGACTACCGAAGAATCTCCTTCCTTTTTGGTCTCTACCGAGATAGCAACCTGACCTT
The DNA here is from genome assembly GCA_030145395.1 of Desulfobacteria bacterium. GTDB lineage: Bacteria > Desulfobacterota > Desulfobacteria > Desulfobacterales. Next base: position 3,533 of record JAQYVR010000055.1, on the reverse strand, counting down.
CTTCAGTGAACTTGATGGCATTAGCTGCAAGATTAACGACGATCTGGCGAAGCCTCACAGGGTCTCCCACCAACACGGTAGGTACGTCTGGTTTGATGTGGCAAATGAACTGTAGGCCCTTTTCGTTCGCCCGCACAGCCAGCATGTCCGTAACATTTTCCAGAGTCGTGCGCAGATCGAAATCAGTCTCATCCAGCTCCAACTGATGTACCTCGATCGTCGAAAAAATAAGGATGTCATTCAACAGGGTGAGTAGCGACTCAGATGATAATCTCACCGTCTCAAGATATCTTTGCTGCTCTTCAGTGAGCTCTGTGCCTAGGGCTAATCCCGTCATCCCAATGACAGCGTTCAAAGGAGTCCGGATCTCGTGGCTCATATTGGCCAGGAATTGGCTTTTCGCCGCATTGGCTGTCTTTGCCTCCAGGGCCATATCTTGAGAACGGGCCAAGGCCTGCTCAAGCCGCTTATTGGCCTCCACGAGTTCATGGTTCGCAACTTCAAGCTCTGCCTTGGCCTCCAACAGGTGATCCTCGGCTCGTTTACGATCGGTGATGTCTGTCAGGGCACCAACTATGGCAACGGTTTTGCCATCCTGTAAAAGAGGGCTTTCATTGACTTCCACCCAGAGCTTTCGACCCTTCTTCCCAATGACTTCGAGTTTGTATGGCGGCTGCCGCTCACCAGATTCTATGACCCTTTCAGAATGCTTGTAACCTTCAAGATTGATTGGATTGTCAGTTATGAACTCCGTCCAGTGAACCAGGGCCTCGTGTGGCTCGCAGTCAAAGAACTGATGGGTTTGTGGACTGACGTAAGTCAGAATGTGGTCTGGGGTATGGGAATAAAAGAGATTATTGCTGTGCTCCACAATATCCCGCATCTTGTTTTCACTATCCCGTAGCGCCACTTCCGCCTTTGCGGTTTGGATCATTTGGGCCGCAGTATTGGCAAGGTCCTCCAGCAAAGCATCCTCTGCCGAAGAAATGGCGTGTTTACTGAACAACGCGAGGACACCTGTCGGCTTGGCACTTTCTGAAAGAAGCTGGTACCCTGCAAACGAGACAAGGCCGAGCTTCTTGGCCCATTCGTGATTGTGAACGCGTGGGTCATGTGTGACATCATTTGTGACAAGCTTGGGCTCTTCACCGGAGGCGATACGTCCGATTTTGTAACATCCGAAAGGAACCCGGCCATGCATCTCGCTATCAAGGTGGGTATACCGCCCTGAACTTGCCATGAGCTGAAGACAACGATCCCGATGTTTACAAACGTGAGGCTCCTCCATGACCTCTGCATGAAAGCAGCCAGAATCACAACGATCTCCAGGTCTTGTGGTCCAGATGCGGCAGAAGTCCGCATCGAAGATCTCGATCACCCCATCGGTGATCCGCTTGAGTCGTTCATGAAGACTCCTTTGCGGGAGTAGCTTCCCTTTCAAACGACTCAGCTTCGCCACACGCTCCTCCGCCCCCTGGCGTTGGGTCATTTCTTTGGACACACTCTGAATCGTCTCGTTAGTTACGTTTTTTAGGGATTCCAATAGTTCCACTTGTGAAACCCCAGATATTCGAGCAGTCAGATCGCCTTTTGAGACCCTGTGCAACGCATCGAAGTGCTCAGCAAGACCCATGGCAAACTCATGAGATAAGTTGACAATTTCTGCTGAGTCTTTGGCAGTCAGATTCACCATTTGTTTTAATTTTACAATCAAGTCGAGATTCGAGGTTTCGGATATCTTCACCCCAGGATCGCCTTTAGAGATCCTTTTTAGGCCTTCAAAAACCTCAGACAAGCCAAGGGCCAGCTCCATGCTGGTGTCTTCCAACTCACTATCTCGCTCGTCTACCATCCTCCTAAATTCTGCGAGTTGTTTGTTTACTACCTTCAGTGTCTCTTCTATCGAATCAACATCTATGTTGACCTTGAAGTGCTGGCACTCAAGACAAATCTCTATTTTTTCCACAAACTTTCCCTGGGTCTCATTTCTACAGTGGGTTCCGGAAATGAGCCAGCATCTCAACTCCTTGGATCCGTGAACTGGGCATTTCTCTTCGTTACATTCAAAAAGGTCCCAGCATTTTACCTTCTTCCCCATACCCTACATGCTCCTTTTCATGTATAAGGCTCGCAGAAAACAGGGACTGGATCTCCCTTGTGTTAGCCGACCAAGTCCCCGAATAGAAACCATTTGAAAACCTATTGGTCTATGTTACTGATGTTCTGATAGCGTGCTTACTAGAATTGGATTTGGATCCTCTTTCTGTCTTTCCCTTCATCTTTTACGGAGAGGAAGACCTTCCCCAAGCGCTCACACCAGATCCGCAAATCTTTCTCAAAGGTTGGGCAGTCTCCCAATATTTCCAATACGTCACCCATTTGCATGTCTGGCGCTAGAACAGCAAGCTTCAGGACAGGCTGGGGGCACTTTAGGCCAAAGGTGTCCAGAACTGAAACTGACATCATATCTCCTTCTTATTTAAGCCAACATAACACGGAGGGGCATCACGAGTTCCCACGATGTGAGGAACTCACGGCTTGATCATCGGACCACCAACCGCCCTATCCAATTCGTCGCCGTCGTAGGCCTTGTCACAATCAAACGCCTTGGGCATTGCTGACAAAGCGCGTTTTATGACGGTTTCAAGTGCCTTAAACTCCCGCTCCAGCTCTAATTGGGCTGTCTCGGCTTCCGTCCATGTTCCATTCTTTCCTATGAGCTCCAATCGGTAGACTGCATCAAAGGCACGCTTAGCACCAAAATAACCTACAGAACCCTTTAGGGCATGTGCAGCTTCCGCAACAACACTGGCATCACCCCTGACCACGCCTTCCCGAAGCTTAGCTATTTTGTCAGCAGCATCTTCTAAAAACAGGTTGGCAACCTCTTCAAAGAGTACCCTGTCTCCAGCTACGGCGCTCATTGCCTTGGACAAATCCAATATATCCTCGGCAAATGCCTCAACATGCTTTGAAGAAGGACTGCTTTCTTTCTTTTTGTCCTGTGATCCATGCGCCAAGTCCTCGATGGTTGAATAAAGGTCCTCCGCCCTTATCGGCTTGGACACATAGTTGTCCATGCCTGCTGCGAGACATTTTTCCCGGTCTCCCTTCATGGCGCGGGCTGTCATGGCGACAATGGGGATATGTCCACCATTACCTTTTTCCCTGTCTCGGATCAGCTCTGTTGCTTCAAATCCGTCCATCTCTGGCATTTGAACATCCATCAGGATCAGATCTATGTGCTCTTTATCAAGGGTTTCCAAAGCTTCTCTGCCATTTGAGGCAATAACAACACCGTGCCCCCGTTTTCTCAACATCGTTGCAGCCACTTTCTGATTCACCGGATTGTCTTCGACCACCAGAACACCAAGTCGTCTTTGCGCCTTTTGGACAGCATAGTTGGAAATGACAGCCATTTCTTCATCAGTTGGATGTCCCAAAGCCGTCATGATTGCATTGAAAAGCTCAGATTGCTTCACGGGTTTCGTCAAATATCCCGATATCCCAAACTTGGCACATTGGGCTGCGTC
>JAQYVR010000086.1 GCA_030145395.1 Desulfobacteria bacterium | reverse complement strand
TTCATGAAAGACTAACCCTGGATACCCCGTGCGGGAGCACGGGGAGGAAAGGGTTCCATTGATATGTGGTTTTGGTATAATAAGGTGCATGGGCATAAGACGTTTGAGCCATGCAGTTTATGAGACGAGATACCATCTTGTATGGGCACCTAAGTACCGGAAGTGGATACTGAAAGACGAAGTACGAGAGTCGGTAGAGGAGTTGTTTAAAGAGATTCTGGCAGCAAGGGACTGTGAAGTGGTAGAGATGGAGATAGCTGGTGATCATGTACACATATTTACGAGCATACCGCCGAAGTATTCCGTAGGAGAGATGGTGAGGGTTCTGAAGAGCGTGAGTGCGAAGGAGATATTTCGGAGATATCCGGAGGTGAAGAGGGAGTTGTGGGGTGGAGAATTTTGGGAAGATGGATATTTCGTCCGGACGGTTGGAGACAAAGTGACCAGTGACGTGATCAAGAAATATATAGAGTACCATAGACATGAGGAGAAAACTCCTAGGCAGCTAAAACTTGGTTTTTAATCAAAGAATTCCTCGCAGCTCTGCTGCGGGGTCAAAGTGCGAGCGTAGCGAGCTTCCTTTGGAGTCCAGAGCTTGCTCTGGGGTCCATACCCTTTGATTGCCCCGTGCGGAAGCACGGGGTTCTTTACTGCGGTCTTACAATCTGAGAATAGACTTGCATTTTGTTCTTTATGGCGGTACCAAAGGTAACAATGGGGATGTAGCTCAGCTGGGAGAGCGGTACGTTCGCAACGTACAGGTCAGGGGTTCAAATCCCCTCATCTCCACCACTCTGCTGACGAATAATTACAGCCTGTTTGTGTTTGGTAACCCATGACGGAATAGAGAAGACCATGACTAAAAAGAAGGCCAATAAGCGCTCTGCCAAGGTGACACGCTCTACCAAGGAAACAGACATTAGGGTTGAATTGACCATAGAAGGCAAAGGCAAATCCGCAATTAGAACGACCATTCCGTTCATGGACCACATGCTCACGTTGATGGCTGCCCATGGTTTCTTTGATCTCACCGTAGATGCAAAAGGGGATGTTGAAATAGACGAGCATCACACGATTGAAGACATTGGAATAGTGCTGGGTGAGGCCTTTGACAAGGCCTTGGGAGATCGTAAGGGTATGAAGAGGTATGGAAGGGGTCTGGTTCCAATGGACGAGGCCTTAGCCTCTGTCGTGATCGATTTTTCGAACAGACCTTTTCTTGTTTATAACGTCAACCTTAAACGTGAAACGACCGGGCGTTTTGACGCACAAATCGTTGAGGAGTTTTTCAGGGCCTTTGTTAATCGAAGCGGCGCCACGGTCCATATCAATCTCATGTATGGCGAGAACACGCACCACATGATAGAGGCCGTGTTTAAGGCCTTCAGCCAGGGCCTCGATGAGGCCACTATGCTGGACGACAGGATCACCAAAGTCCGCTCTACCAAAGGGATATTATAGAGAGGGAACGGAGAGGGTATGTCTAGATCAATCCATAGCCAAGCGTATGCTGTGTGTATCCTGTTTGTTTTGACCGTGGTGAACGTGTGCCTAGTGGCATGTGCCTCCCGTGGCCAAACTCCTGTTACGGAATCACTCGGGGCTTCGAATATCAGAACAGTGCTGGTTGTGCCCTTCAATAGCGCAACTGAAAGATATGAGATTGGTGCTACGGTTCGGTGTTCCATGTGCGGTGCTGTCTTTGTCGCAGGTCCCGTTATTCCGGGTAGTAAAGAATATATGACCCAGGAACTATTGACCTTCCTGAAGGCAAAGACGACATACACGTTGATCCCCCCGGGAGAGGGTGAAGGGGTCCGGTCCAAGATCCTGTCCGATTCTATCCGTTTATCGGATCGAAATCTTCTGCTCGAAATGGGACGCAAGTTGAAGGTAGATGCCGTTCTCAGCGGGACTATTTATCGTTTCAGACAGCGTGTTGGGACTGGCTTTTCTGTGGATACACCGGCCTCTGTGGCATTTGATCTTCATCTTGTCCGAGTTGCCGATGGGCACCTCATGTGGGTGGGACATTCTGATGAAACACAGCAACCCCTTAGCGACAACCTCTTTAAGCTCTCTAGATTTGTGGAAGGTGGGGGAGCTTGGCTCACCGCGGAAGAGCTTGCCAGGTTTGCACTGAATAGGAGTATGGCCACTTTTCCTGTTCCCTAAGTCGCGACCTGTTACTCGGGTAAATCCTCCAATGCTCATTATACCAGCAGTTGACATAAAAGAGGGCAGGTGTGTCCGGCTCCTTCAGGGACGCGAAGGCTCAGAAACCGTGTTCTCCGACGACCCCTCTGCCATGGCGGCAAGATGGGAAGGAGAGGGCGCAGAACTCCTGCATGTTATCGATTTGGATGGTGCTTTTAAGAAGGGTCCCCAAAACGTAGAGGCGGTAAAACGTATCCTAAAAAGGGTAGATATGCCCGTACAGCTGGGTGGAGGAATGAGGAACATTGAAACCATTTCCACATTCCTGGATCTGGGAATTAGCAGGGTTATTATTGGAACAGAGGCGATTAGAAATCCTCGCATAGTTGAGCAAGCCTGCCAGGCTTTTCCGGATAAGATTATGGTAGGAATTGATGCCCGCAACGGAATGGTGGCAATAGAAGGATGGACCCAAACAACGGAGCAGCCTGCTATTGAGATGGCTAAGGGTTTTGAGGGACTTGGTGGGCTGGCGGGAATTATCTTTACGGATATTCACAGGGATGGCATGCAGACTGGCCCAAATATCAAAGAAACAAGGCGAATGGCCGAATGTGTGTCCACGCCGATCATCGCCTCCGGAGGGGTTGGCGATATCAATGATATTAGGGCACTTAGGGGGCTGGGGCCTCTGGGTGTGGTGGGAGTCATTACCGGCAGGGCGTTATATGATGGAACGCTAGATCTGAAACAGGCTATAGAAGTGGCACGAGGTGAAAACACGGCAGGCTAATTTTTTTTGTTGACAGCGATAATAAAGATGATTAAACTAAAGTTTTCGAAAAAACTCGGAATGGTATTAACAAATAAACCTTTTCGTGGAGCAAACTATCCGAACGCCTCCAATTCTTTTCCACTCGGCGAATCCTTTGTCCAAGGTAAGAGTTAAGATATCCGTCCTTGCTTTCCGTTTTTACCACATGCTCTTATGCAAATTAAAACAGGTGGTTGGCTCACCTCTGACAGCGTAGAGATGTCTTTAAAGGAAACTATCTTACAGCAGCAAAATGCAGCAACAAAGGCTAAAAACGCTGTGCAGATGAATACCCTGCGCATGTTGCGTGCCGCTATCAAGAATAGGGAAGTCGAACTTCGGGCCGAACTTGAGGACCCGGAAGTCCTACGGGTAATTCATACGCAGATCAAGCAACACAGAGAGTCAATTCGTCAATACAAGGAGGGAGGCAGACACGATCTTGTAAAGAAAGAAGAACAGGAGCTTTTAATACTAATGTCATTTATGCCCGAGCAGCTCTCTGAAGAGGCTATTAGCGTGACAGTGACTCGGGTTATAGAAGAGCTGGGTGCCAAAGACATGAGGGATATGGGCAGGGTCATGAAGATGCTTATGGCCAAGCTGGCTGATTCGGCTGATGGCAAGATGGTGAGTGAAATAGCCAGGAAGCAGTTAGGCTCTTAGGGTTCTGGGGGACACATCTTGGGGGGCTTTATATCCGAAGACATACTTGCCCAGGTCAGAGATGCAACGAGTATAGTTGACGTAATTTCAGAATGTGTTGCATTGAAAAAAGCGGGCAAGAATTTCATGGGGTTATGCCCTTTTCACGCGGACAACAAGCCCTCTTTCACGGTAAGCGAAGAGAAGCAGATATTTCACTGTTTTGGATGCGGACAAGGCGGCAATGTTTTCAGTTTTCTGATGCAATACAACAACTTGAGCTTTCCAGAGTCTGTGCGGTTTCTGGCACAGAAGAGTGGGATTGTCATACCTACACGGAAGATGTCCCCCTCTCAAAAGAAAGAGTTCGGGGAAAGGGAGCGGTTGCTCAAGATTAACAAGGAAGCGGCTGATTATTTCAGAGGGATTTTATGCCATCCCTCTTCGGGTAAAGGCGCAAGGGAATACTTGAACAAACGGCAGATGATATCGGAAGTTACAGATGACTTTATGCTGGGGTATGCGCAACAGTCGTGGACAGGCTTGACACAGTTCTTTTCCAAAAGAGGTGTACCCCCGGACGAAGTTGAAAAAGCAGGACTGGTGGTCGCCAAAAAAGGGCGACACTATGATCGATTTCGCGATCGGATAATATTTCCTATTATTGACATTCACCAAAGGGTGATAGGCTGTGGCGGACGAAGCCTGGACGATAGCCTCCCCAAGTACCTCAACTCCCCTGACACACCAGTTTATCACAAGGGGCAGACATTGTATGGACTAAACGTTGCCAAAGATGCCTGCCGCCAGAAGGGCTCTGCTTTTGTGGTAGAAGGCTATTTTGACGTGCTGGCCTTACACTGTCACGGGATACGAAATGTGGTGGCAACCCTCGGAACAGCTCTGACCCGGCAGCAAGTGCGGGTCATGAAAGGCTACGCCCGTGAGATGATCCTTGTCTTTGACTCTGATGAGGCAGGCATAAAAGCTGCCGAACGGAGTCTGTCCTTGTTTGTGGAAGAAAAGGTCGAAGCCAGAATATTAATTCTTCCCGAGGGAAAGGATCCGGATTCGTATGTCTTTGCAGTCGGTGGCGATGGGTTTCTTAAGGCAGCTGAAAAGGCGTTAAGCTTTATGCCATACCTTATAGCGTCCGCTATCAAAAAACACGGCTTTTCTCTGGAAGGAAAGGTTCGCGTTATTGAAACGCTGAGAGATCCTCTTGGGTCTTTGCTCGACAGCGTGAGCCGCTCAGTATATATTAAAGAATTGGCCGAGCGCCTTGACATCGATGAGTCCGCCATCTTGGAACAAGTGCGGGTTGCAGCGACAAAGGATGAAAAGGGGGTCTCTTTGGTCAAGCCACGAAGCGGCTCAAAACTTGAAGAGACCCTCGTTGCAATCATGCTGCAATACCCAGAGGTTATGTCCAATTTCAACCTGGAAGAAATCATCGAGGGATTTGAGACACTCCAACTTCAGAAAATAGGGCGCGTAATCTTGGGAAAGTCCGGTTCCAGCCGGCCTGTAACAGGTGCTGACTTGATTGCACAGACTGATGACGCTCTAACCAGGAACCTATTATCTTCGCTCTTAGTCGAAGAGGTCCCAAGGGATCGTGACAGTTGTGAGAAGATTGTGAGACAGTATCAAGTTCACCTTAGGAAGCGGCAGACCAGATTACTTTCAAAGAAGATCAAAGAGGCTGAGAGGACAAACAACCAAGAGTTGTTGAACAAACTCCTTGCTGAAAAACAAGAATGGGCTCAACAGAACTTGGAAGCCCCTTCATAACAACCGTCTATTAAAGTGTGGAAGGAGATTCTTATGGCCGACAAGACCAAGGTTGAGAAGAATCTAAAGCAATTGATAACTAAAGGGAAGAAGCAGGGCTACCTCACTTATGAGGAGCTTAACGATGCCCTGCCTGAAGGCAGGGTTTCTCCCGAGCAGATAGATCAAATGATAATGGTCTTTGACGAACTTGATATCGAGGTCGTGGATGGGACCAAAATCAAGGTATTTAAGCCAGGTGTTGGGAAGAAGGTTACAAAAGGGGCGGTGGCACCGTCTCCTGAACCAGAACGCGACGTATTTGGCAGAGTCACTGATCCTGTCAAAATGTATCTCCGAGAGATGGGGCTGGTATCTCTACTGAGTCGTGAAGACGAGGTGGAGATCGCTAAGCAGATAGAAGCAGGGGAACAGGAAGTATTGCAGGCGGTGTTGCAGTCTACAGTCGGGACGGAAAAGATTATCGGACTTGCCGATCCGCTTTCTAAAGGAGAGATTCGTCTAAGGGATGTCTTACGGGATGTTGACGAGATCGATACTTTTGTCGAAGAATCGGTTCATACGGAAAAGATATGCAGGATTATTGATGCCATCAAAGAAATTCACCAGGAGAACACACAATATCGTGAGTCCCTTTTTGCTACCAAGGTGGAGCCCGGTGCTCGTCGGAGAGCGAGGCGGTGCATAAATCGCAGAAACCACAGGATTTTCGAACACATCCAGGATTGGAGGTTGGATCCCAGGTTGATCAGTTTTATTGTGGGTTCAATCCAAGATCATATTGCTCGATTTGATGGCCTGGAACGGGAGGTTGGGCAAGCTGCTTCTCAGTTGGGGGTGACGTTGACCGAGCTGCGTGAGGGCTGTAATCGAAAGACAAAATTTATCGCAGAGTTGGCAAAAACGCGTCGGCTTAAGAAAACTGAAATTTCGGCCATTGTAAAACACACTATCCAGACAATAAAAACCATCCGTGAAGAAGAGCTCAGACTGGAGATGGACAGTCAGGCTTTAAAGCGCGTCTTGGGCCGAATTGCGCAAGGTCAGTTCAATACCAGAATTGCGAAAGGAAAGATGATCAACGCCAATTTGAGATTGGTAGTTAGCATTGCAAAGAAGTATACTAATAGAGGGCTTCAGTTCCTGGATCTTATTCAGGAAGGAAACATCGGCCTTATGAAGGCAGTCGATAAATTTGAATATCGCAGGGGTTATAAGTTCAGTACGTATGCCACTTGGTGGATCAGGCAGGCTATCACGAGGGCGATTGCGGACCAAGCCAGAACAATCCGAATCCCAGTCCACATGATTGAGACGATCAACAAGCTAATTCGAACTTCACGCTATTTGGTGCAGGAGTTGGGCAGGGAACCAAGGCCAGAGGAAATCGCTGAAAAGATGGAATTTCCCCTGGAAAAAGTGCGCAAGGTTCTGAAGATTGCAAAAGAGCCCATATCTCTGGAGACGCCTATAGGAGAAGAAGAGGATAGTCATCTCGGCGACTTCATAGAGGATAAAAAGTTCATGTCGCCTTCTGAGGCTGCGATTACCCTTAACCTGGCCGAGCAAACCCGAAAAGTGCTGGCGACGCTGACGCCTCGGGAGGAAAAGGTCCTGCGCATGCGATTCGGTATAGGAGAAAAGTCAGACCATACGCTCGAAGAGGTTGGAAAGGACTTTACAGTAACCCGGGAACGGATTAGGCAGATAGAGGCAAAGGCCTTAAGGAAGCTGCGCCATCCTACGAGGAGCCGAAAGCTAAAAGCCTTCCTGGAAATTTGACAGGACTTATGGAAGTTGAGGCGTAGCTCCCTCTCTTGCCGGGCGGGTTGGGGTCGGTTCAATTTCCTTGACAAGGAGTGTTGTTTGTCGCTACAGGATTATGTATCTGAACCTTTCGGGCCCATAGCTCAGCTGGAAGAGCCACCGGCTCATAACCGGTAGGTCCCTGGTTCGAACCCAGGTGGGCCCACCATCGAGAAAAGATATGTCTATAAAAGAGTATGGGAGGAGACACAACACGCGTTATGTCAAGGAGCCAACTGTAGGACGGTTGGCTCCATTTCCAAACTAAAAGGTGTGATCCGTCGGATCACACCTTTTTGCTTTTAGGAGAGAATGTTCAGCAGGAGCCTGTAGAACGGTTTCCTGGCTTATGATGCCAAGATTATTGTGAGTGGTGACGGTAGTTGTCACGATGGTCTGAGGGCTGATGTCTCAGAATGCACTTTAGTTGATGAAGAGGCATGTTCCGGGAGCTATATTGCATTTTATTATGTTTGATTTCAGGACGACATCTCCACAAGCTTGATTATGGGTTTGGCCGTTGGCTTTGTGTGTGATTCGTCGGGGAGAGGGTTGTGAAAGAACAAATCAAGCTACTAGTAGAGTTGCAAAACAAAGATCATGCGATAGATAGTTTAAGGCGGAAGTTGCGTGAAGGGCCTGAAAGACTGCAAGAACTTGCAGGAGAACTGCAGCGACTTGAAGGTAACTTAGAGAATGATAAGGAACGAGTCCAAGAGCTTAAGAAGGCCCAACGTCAGCATGAAGCTGAAATAGAAGATGCCGTAGCCCACATAAAGAAAAGCCGAGGCAGGCTCATGAACATCAAAAACAATAAGGAGTATCGGGCTCTGATAAGGGAGATTGAAGAGACTGAAAGGGGGAATGCAGACAAAGAGGATAAGGTTTTGGCTTGCCTCGAACAATTGGAGAAGCTAAACGAGCAGATTGAGGCCGGGGAAAAGGACCTGTCGGCCAGGCGCGATCATATTAAGAGCGAAGAAATAACAATAGGCAAAGAAACCGATCATGTCGAAAAGGAACTTTCTGATATGGACGGATCCAGAGCAGAACTTATGCAAAGCATAGACTCCCAACTCATAGTAAAATATGAGCAGATCAAAACATGGAGTGGAGGTATAGCGGTTGCACTGGTCAACAATGCAACCTGTGCTGAATGTCACCTGAGTATCCCACCACAGATGTACAACGAGCTTCAAAGGCAAGACGCCTTGAAATTGTGTCCTAATTGTCAACGGATTATTTACTGGAAAGCGGCTCAACCTACGACCTGACCGCTCGCCTCCCCGGCACTCGAAGCTCACTGCAGTCAAACAGAACCCAATGTCCTTTGGGGCGAACTCAAGAGAACCTTGCTAAGATTGCTGTGTTTCTTGTCGGGTGTACACGATCCCTGCCTCTTAAGATTGCAGGCCTCACAAAACTCCTTGCATGTTGTGTATGAGAAGCGTAAAATATTTATTTTGGAACGTTGACATTCAGAGGGCCGGATAAAGTTTTCTTTTCCTGTGTCAGAGCAGGCCAAACGATCGCTCGTGTCTTTGTTTCTTTTGGTGCGAGAGGAAAGTCCGAGCTCCAAAGGGCAGGGTGCTCCGTAACTCGGAGGCGCGGCAACGCGATGGAAAGTGCCACAGAAAAGATACCGCCCTGTGTGACTTGGGCTCCGCCCATTTCACAGGGTAAGGGTGAAAAGGTGCGGTAAGAGCGCACCAGTTCCTCGGGTGACCAAGGAAGCTAGGTAAACCCCACCTGGAGCAAGACCGAATAGGGAAGCGTTTGAGGGCGGCCCGTCCAAGCTTCTGGGTTGGTCGCGAGAGGTATTGGGTAACCAATACCCTTAGATGAATGATCGTTGTTCCGTAGAAGGTAACCGATACGGAAAACTGAACTCGGCTTATGGCCTGCTCTGGCATACAATCGGAGATCTTTTCATAACTCCTTTCCCGTTCAATGGGGTTGTCCAAAGGTCTCAACCGTTCATTTAGCTCCAAGGGAGGAATTAATCGGATCTCGGCGTACCGTGATGATTTGCCATTACACCCTTCCATATGGGGAGAACACGGCGTAAGAGATTAGTGGTACAGAGATTTACTGGGAGATATGTTTTGGGAAGGCAAAAAGCGGTAACTGTTAAGCACGATGCAGGGTTTGCGGAGAAAATTCATCTGTTCTCCGAAGAGTTTCTAAGGTGCGTTATCTATATCCGTGAAACTGAGCCCGCCCGAGAAACCTTCACCAAAAGGCTTTATGCCAAAATGGTTTCAAGTTCCAAGCTTTTAGAGGATTTCCTCGACATCCATGGTGCCAAAAACAACTCCAACTGGTATTACTATCGGGAACTGGTTTCTACTGTGAGAAACCTTTCCGAAGCCAGTTACTCGCAGAAACACATCTTCAAGCGTTTCCCTATCTATAACTTGGCAGAGACCGAGGAGGGATTTGAGGGGGGGGGATATGCCACTCACAAGTTCCTGGTGAGCTCTTTGAGGAGGATCTCCCGCAGTGCGATAAGAGAAGCTAAGCGCCTGGGTATTGAGTTCCCTGAAGATCGTTTCTCGTGGGACGATTTTCCAGGAATAGCCAGTCAAATCGTTCTTAATGCTGATATCGACGACGAAAACATGGAAGAGGAAAAGAGGAGTATCGTTAAGATAACCACTGCCTTTTTGAGGGTAGCCAAGGAATTTGAGACTTTAGGCTTTTATGAGCCATACAGCTTGGATCAGATTCAGGCCTTGGTTCCTTCCAGTTTTAATGAACAAGAGACACGACGTTATGAAATGGTCGTGCACAGCCTGCAGTCAAGCTTCGACACCTACGTCACTAGAGGCGCTCTCCGGGTTGGCGATATCAAACTGAAGAGACTTCGGGGTTACATCTCAATCGTACTTCACCTCCTAGAATTATCACGTCGCCTCTTGCACTATTATGAACGACATCTTCTTGAGGTTGGGTATAAGAACATCTACAAAGAGGTCCGCCATAAACTAGCGAGCGCTGTTAGTCCCGAGGAGATCCTTGATCGAATCGTGAACTACGGTCTTTATTATATTTGGTATTTCTTGGTGCAGGGTCAGGATGTTGCACAAGAGCTCCTGAATGAGAACATGGAGCAAGGCTCTGTCACTGTCGGCATACCACAAGAACTAGGTTTTCACAGTCGTCCCTGCATGTTGGTCGCTAAGATCGTTGAACACTATGGCGGACAGGTTGAGCTACTGGTGAACTCTGATCGATTTGATGCCAGCAGTGTCCTTGACATCCAGTGGGCCGGAGGCAAGATCCAGAAAGAGGGAATCAAGGAGGTTGTCTTCAAGGGGGATGCACGTGCCTTGAAAGACATCCAGATTCTATCGAGTGTTAACTACGGTGAAGATTCAATGGGCAAGGGGATTCCGCTTCCCAGGGAACTAAGCTATCTGAAGCAATAAAAATATGACTGACCGACAAGACACTGTTGCCGCAGTTATTGTAGGAGCAGGGCAGGGGACCCGAATGGGGACTCAAGTCAGAAAGCAATACATGATGCTGGGAAATCTTCCAGTGTTGGCCCATACTCTCCTTGCCTTTGAAGAATGCAATGTGGTTGAGGCGATATTCCTGGTTGTTCCTGAAGAGGACGATGCCTTCTGCAAAAAAGAGATCATCGATCCGCTCGGACTGACCAAGCCGATTCATCTGGTTTCAGGGGGTGCTACCAGGCAGGAATCAGTATACAAAGGCTTGAAGGCCCTTGATGCCAATTTCAACATAGTTGTTATCCACGATGGTGTCCGGCCGTTGATCAAGATTGACCGTATAGCTGAATGCGTTAGGGTGGCCCAAGAATATGGAGGATGCATCCTGGCAATACCAGCGAGCGACACCGTTAAGACCGTGGACGAAAGCGATCGTGTGGTTACTACGTTGAAGCGCAGTGTGATCAGAATGGCGCAAACGCCACAGGCGTTTGATTATGATATTATCCTCGGAGCGCATGTGGCCGCACAGAAAGAAGCTTATCTGGGGAACGATGATGCTGAGTTGGTGGAACAGCTCGGCAAGGCAGTGAAGGTGATTCCGGGTGACCCTTACAACATCAAGATTACTACACCGGAAGATCTCAAGCTAGCCGAAGCCCACCTTGCAAAGGTCGGGGCATGCCGATAAAGAGATAGACCAAGGTGTTTTCTTTAGAGTGACCAGCCGGCTGAAGGGCAGTTAAGTATTTACTGCTTGTTATTGATCTTGAGGCTCCCGATTATCTGGGTTATGTCGGTGAGGTTGTTCTCCGTAAGGTAAGAGGCAAGGTCGTCCACAATCTCCTCGGTTACCCTGGGGTTGACAAAATTGGCAGTGCCAATCTGTACTGCACAGGCTCCAACAGTGAGGAACTCAAGGGCATCCGTAGCGTTCATTATCCCGCCAATTCCAACGACCGGGACATCCACGGCCTGAGCCGCCTCCCACACCATTCGCAGCGCAATCGGTTTGATGGCAGGTCCGGAAAGCCCTCCTGTGACGTTGGCAAGTTTGGGCCGGCGCGTCGCTACATCTACAGCCATTCCGGTAATCGTATTTATTAAAGAGACCGCATCGGCTCCTGCTTCCACCACACTCCGTGCCATGGTCTTAATATCTGACACATTTGGCGAGAGTTTCACCATCATCGGAAGCCTTGAACTTTCCCTCACGGCTTTTACTACCTCAAAGGCCGTCTTCGGATTGGTTCCAAAGGCGATCCCGCCGGCCTTAATGTTTGGACAAGAGATATTTACCTCGATACCGGCTATTCCCTCCAAGTCCTGTATCCGTTCAGCCAGTCCAGAATATTCGTCGACCTCATTGCCGTAAATATTCAAGATGATGGGAGTCTCCAAAGTTTGCAGGAACGGAAGCTTTTTCTGTACAAAAGCCTCTATGCCTATATTTTCAAGGCCGATCGCATTCAGCATCCCACCGCATGTTTCGACAGTCCGAGGGGGAGGATTCCCGGCAGACGGTTTGAGATGGAGGCCCTTGACGATGATGCCTCCCAGCTTCTTCAGATCAACCAGGGTAGAAAGCTCATCTCCGTACCCGAACGTGCCGGAGGCAGCCATAACCGGGTTTTTCATGAAGATGCCACCCACGTCCACAGCAAGATTAAACGATTTCGGATTTCGGATTTCGGATTTCGGATTCAAGTTAGGCATCCCCTTCGCCCAAGTGACATATCCAGGTATTGTGCGTGTTGCAGTGGATTCATCAATCCGCATTCATCATTCCGCAGTCCGCATTTGAATGTCATCCGTGGACCATATCCCTCACTGCTTTAATAACTCCAGGTGTGTCAATTCCATACTTTGAGCGTAGAATCTTTTGTGAGCCGTGTTCAACATAGGTGTCCGGAATTCCTATCCTAACCACTCGACTATTGCTGATGCCGGCGTCCATAAGGCACTCCACGACCGCACTCCCAAAGCCACCGTGCAATACATTCTCCTCCACTGTCACAATGTTCGGAATCTGCCTGGCCAGCCCGGTGATCAACGCATCGTCCAGAGGTTTAACAAAGCGGCAGTTCACAACTGTAGCTGATATACTCTCGTCCTCGAGCTGTTTCGCTGCCTCGAGAGCTAACGCGACTGTAACGCCGATACCCAGAATCACCACATCATTTCCTTTGGTCAGAACTTCTCCCTTACCTATGGGGAGCGTGCGAATCTCGTCGTCTATCGGCACCCCAGCGCCATATCCTCTTGGATACCTGAATGCGATGGGTCCAGAATGTTGGACAGCGGTCCCCAACATGTGTCGCAGTTCATTTTCGTCCTTGGGCGCCATGATGACCATGTTCGGCAAACTGCGCAGATAAGAGAGATCAAATAGGCCGTGGTGCGTAGGGCCGTCCTCACCGACTATCCCTCCCCGGTCCATGGCAAAGACCACTGGGTGGCCTTCAAGGCACACATCATGGAGGATCTGGTCATAGGCGCGTTGCAAGAAGGTAGAATAGATAGCCACCACAGGGCGCCATCCCTCTGTGGCCAGGCCGGCAGCAAACGTAACGGCATGCTGTTCAGCAATACCCACGTCCACGAAACGTTCTGGAAAGGCCTCGGAAAAGGCAGACAGTCCGGTTCCTTCCGGCATGGCTGCCGTCACAGCGACAATCTTCTCATCTTCACGGGCCAACTCGCCCAGGGTTTTCCCAAAGACCTCTGTATAAGTTGGCGGTTTCTGTTGTGCGGAGACACCGTTTCCCGTCTCGATTTCAAATGACCCGACCCCATGAAAATACGTCGGGTTCTTCTCTGCAGGGGGATAACCTTTCCCTTTTGTTGTTGTTACGTGAAACAAAACAGGCTCGTGCATCTCCCTCACATTTTGCAGTGTGTCGATCAGGTGGTCCAGTCTGTGGCCCTTTATGGGCCCGAAGTAATTGAAGTTGAACGATTCAAAGAGCATGCCGGGGGTGACAAAGGCTTTAAATGACTCCTCGGTTCGCTTAGCCAGGTTGTACATGTCATCCCCAAATTTAGGAAGGGACTTCAGAAAATCCTTGAGTTCTTCCCTCAGGGACATAAAGTGTTTTGCTGAAAGTTTCCTGCTTAAGAAAGAGGAGAAGACACCAACGTTGCGGGCTATGGACATCTCGTTGTCGTTCAAGACAACTATGAGGCCCTTCTTAAGGGCCCCGGTTTGGTTCAATCCTTCGTAGGCGAGGCCACCGGTCATGGAACCATCCCCGATCACAGCAATAACCTTGCCTTTGTCTTTCTTCAGACACCTCCCAAATGCAATTCCTAATCCCGCAGAAATGGACGTGCTGGCATGCCCTGTCGAGAAGGCATCGTATGGACTTTCACTCATGCGGGTGAAACCACTCAAGCCACCATGCTGACGGAGGGTGTGAAATCGATCCCTTCGCCCTGTCAGAAGCTTGTAGGCATAGGCCTGGTGGCCGACATCCCATACAATCTTATCGTTAGGCGGATCAAAGACGTAGAGCAACGCTATGGTCAACTCAACCGCTCCTAGGCTGGGGGCAAGGTGTCCACCGGTTCGGGATACTGTTTCTATGATAACCTGTCGGATCTCTTTCGCCACTTGTGGAAGTTCGGAACGGTCTATGCGCTTGAGATCCTCCGGTGAATTGATTTTATCCAAATATTTCATCACAAATTCTCATTCCGCGTCATTGGTTTTCTTGTTTTCCTTTGCACTATAGGCCATTTCAAAACCTCATTTGAGCCCATTTTACGGACTTTTGCCTGAAAAGCGCTTAGCGAAGCGGAGCGTTGAAACCTTGAGTTGCCTGAGGGCGTTGGCCCGAGTTCTCAAGGTTCGACTCATTTGTTTCTTTCAATAACATAACGTCCCAGCGCAGCGAGAGGTTCGCCCCTTATACCAAAGTTTTTGAGCTCTTCCAAGGCGTGTTCGATGAGATTGCTGGCGCGAGCCTTAGCCTCTTCTAGTCCGATCATCGATGGACCGGTGACCTTCTGAAGGACCTGATCGCTTCCCACCGGTTTGCCGAGCGTCTCGGGCTTTCCTTCAATGTTTAATATATCGTCAGCCATTTGAAAGGCAAGGCCGATATGTCTACCATAGGCACCCAAAGCAACGACTTCTTGAGAACTCCCTCCGCCAAGGACTCCACCGGCCATGACAGATGCCTCAATAAGTGCTCCGGTTTTTAGCCTGTGGAGCCTTTCAAGCTCTTCCAGAGTGATCTCTCTCCCTTCTACGGAGAGGTCAATCATCTGGCCTTGTACCATACCGGAGTATCCAGCAGCCCGGGCAATCAGGTACGCTACCTCCAACCATTTCAAAGCGTCATTCTCACTGTGGCGACCTGCCGTCGCCAGTATCTCAAAAGCAGCTGTAAGCAGGGCGTCTCCGGCCAATATAGCAGTTGCCTCATCAAAGGCTTTGTGACATGTTGGCTTGCCTCGGCGAAGGTCATCATCGTCCATGGCCGGGAGATCGTCATGGATCAGGGAGTAGGTGTGAATAAGCTCAAGAGCACACGCGGCCGGCATCACGTCAGCTTCATTGCCACCCACGGCTTCAGTCGCCCCAATACACAAGATAGGACGCAGTCGTTTGCCTCCCGCCTCAAGAGAGTAACGCATGGCCTTAACCAGGGGCGTAGGGTAGGGCTCCGTATCGTCCCAAAGCGTCTTAAGGGCAGCATTGACGGCCTGCTGCTTGACTTTCAGGTAAGCCTTTAGATCAAACATGGAGGGCAATAGCAGCCAGGGAATGGGAATTTCGGCAACCCCGCACCATTTCTACACCGTGTCATCATTTTCGCTGCTTTCCGGCGAGAAAGGCTTTTCACGAACGTTGCCTTCTTCGTCTTTGAGAAGTATGGATACCTTCTTCTCTGTCTCATCCAACTTGTTTGAGCAGAACTTTGACAGTTTGACACCTTCTTGAAACTTTTTCAAGGCTTCATCCAGCGTAAGGTCTCCACTCTCTATCTCCTGAACGATAGTTTCCAGACGCTTCATAGCATTCTCAAATGTTTGCTTAGCCATCCTCTTGTTTCCTCTCTATGCTGCACACCATGGAACCCCTTGAGACAGTGATCTCCACATGTTGTCCCACATTCACTTGATTAACATCTTTGACCAAGGCGTATTCCGGCAAAGCGCGAGTCACGCTAAAGCCCCGCTCCAACACCGCCCAAGGACTCAGGGCGTTTAATCTGGCCACAGTGGCATCAATTTTCCCTCGCTTTGATTGCAGACAGAATTGCATTGCAGAAGCAAGGGTTTGGCCATAGTGCTTGAGTGCTATACCCAGGTCTTGGATCAGGAATTCAGGGGTGCACCGGGCCAGCCGGCCTTGGATCACATGTACACGATTTCTCATCTGGCCAAGTTCTCTTGAAGATCCTCGCACGATTCTTTCAAGGGCGTCATCAAGGCGCAACCGGTAGTCGGCAATCCGCCTTTGGGGATGCACAAGGCGTCCCGACACACGAATGTTCCGCTCTCTCAGAAGTCGAAGCCTCTGGGTCATGCTGGTTCTCAAAGTACCCGTGATCCCTTGAATGAGCCTATCAAGGTCATCTTTCACCGGGACGATCAGTTCGGCTGCGGCAGAGGGCGTTGGTGCGCGCAAATCGGCTGTAAAGTCAGCAATGGTGAAATCTGTCTCATGTCCAACGGCCGAAACAACAGGAATATGAGAAGAAAAAATAGCACGGGCAACCAACTCCGAGTTAAAAGCCTGGAGGTCTTCCAAGGAACCGCCGCCCCGGGCCACAACAATAACCTCGGCATTATCCTGCTCATTCAAGAAATAGAGCGCCTCGGCAATTTCTCCGGCTGCTGCCTCTCCCTGAACCCTGACCGGGACTATTTCGATCACCATATTTGGATACCTGCGGCCGATCACATTCAAGATGTCACGAATGACTGCTCCGGTGGGTGACGTTATTACAGCAATTCTGCGTGGCAAGAACGGCACATGCTGCTTGTGTTCTTTATCAAAGAGCCCTTCAGCCGCCAATCTGGCCTTAAGCTGTTCGAACGCCAATTGCAGTACACCGATGCCCTCAGGTTCCAAGTATTCTATGATTATCTGATAGATTCCTTTTGGTTCGTACACATTGATGCGGCCCATGGCAATGACAGAGAGTCCATCTTCGGGCCTGAATTTGAGATTTCGGTTTTGGCCCCGGAACATGACCGCACTAATCTGTGCACCGGGATCTTTCATGGAGAAATAGAAGTGTCCAGAGACCGGTGTGTGAAAATTGGAAATCTCGCCGACTAACCATACGAACGGGAACTTGGTTTCAAGAAGGGACTTGATACTGTGGGTAAGCTCGCTGATGGTGTATATTCGTCGTTCAGTGGTGCCCAGATCTCGGTCCATAGCAAACATTTCCATAACATACGCCGTACATGGCGACAATGACTTTTTGTGGCCCTATGGAGTCGAGTAAGGGGCCCCGAGGACCTCTATTGCAAGAGATCGACTGCGTGTTCCTCACGGCAAATAGATATGTGTTCTGGAAGGGCGCTTTCAACGGGCAAATGTAGGGCAGTGAGGAATCTGCAGTAAACCAGCGAAATTAGCAAAACGTCTGATAATATATATTATGTAAACTATGACAGGCGGCTTGAACAAGACCCTTGTCGATCTCACACTCAAGCCCGCAGCGTCATTCCACCAGTTTGCCCTATCCATCTGACGCTCGCCACCAACGTCACTCAACCACCAATCCAATGTAACACGTTGCTCGGATTTCGGTGTAACTCCACCACGCGAATAACCTTCTCACATCGATCCAATGAACCATCACCGTGTCCATCCAGGCTTGGACGACCCTGTCATCCTTCTTTAGCCGATTGCTCAAGAAGTGCCCTGACCGCGGGCATGACGTAGATACCGTCCAGATTCATCCGGGCCAGGCATTGTGATAACGCCCCAATCCTTTGTGTGAGGTCTTTTGAGGTATCTATAATGAAAAAATAGCGTCCTTTGATGCGGCACAAACCGCCACTTGGAGCGACTTCAGAGCTTGATAGATCCTCATATCTTAGTGAAATACCAAGCTTTTCTGCCAACTCTTCCAAGCATTGATAGGTCTTTTCGAGGTCCAACGGTCTTCCCTTGAGGAATCTTAATGTCTAAAAGCGCTCGGTAATCTTTCCCGGACTGAGCTCCTCGGGTGCTTGCCTTAGAAAGTACTGGTCCGTCATGCCGGCAATGAAGTCTCGTACGATCTCTTCGGGCTTGTTGTTCAAGATATAATTATCAGACATATCATGCAGATATTCCTTGAAGATAATCGAATTCTCGTTACCATCTTGAAGGTCATTAAGAAAACGGTCAAATAATACATTAAAGATGGCTCTGATCTTACCAGACTCTGGTTTTATTTGTGGATTAAGATATATGTTATGCAGGTTGAATTCTTTCTGAATCTTTAGGGCCTCTGATACCTCCTCGCTGAACGCAATCGCTGGTTTCTCGTAGCTGTTCTTAATGAGATCGGTAACCAATGTGTAAACAATAGTCCCATTCGTGTTGCCCAATCGTTCCACACTCTCTCTTGGGAGGTCCTGCCGTTCGATAAGGTTCAAACGTATGGCATCTTCTATGTCTCGCCCAATGTAACCGATCGTGTCAGCCATACGCATGACGCACCCTTCCAGAGTCATGGGATTCAGGGGGAGGGCGGCATCGACCTCTTTCCTTGCAATCTGTCGGTCAAATCTCTCAAATGTCTTGTCTGGCTCTGGTGAGAGTTCATGGCTGTGAATCTCGCCATCGTGACACACGATCCCATCCAGAGTCTGGAGGGTTAAATTCCACCCCCTACCCTTTCGCTCAATACTTTCCAAAGACCTTGCGCTTTGAAGGTTATGTTGGAATGGTCCAATTCCGTGGGCTTCACAGAGGTCTGAGAGATAAGTTTCACCATCATGACCAAAGGGACAGTGGCCAATATCGTGGCCCAGGGCAATTGCTTCAATCAGGTCTTCATTCAGCCGGAGAAAACGGCCGATCGTCCGAGAAATCTTGGAAACTAATTGTACATGAAGCACCCTGTGAGTAATGTGGTCATTATCGACCAGATAAAAGACCTGAGTCTTGTCAATATAGCGCGTATAAGCCAAGGAATGAAGGACCCGATCAGAGTCCACCGCGTAGTTCTGTCGATGACCTGCATCAATACGCTCGTCGGGAAAACGGCGGATGGCCTCCTTGCTTCGAGCGGCCAAAGGAGAAAGGAAGGTTCCTTCCCGGTCGTTCAAAGATTCCTTTACTCTTTGCAGATCGACTGAATTAAATCTCTCCATCTTCGATCATGTCGTCCATGAGTTTGTAGTAATCGATTCCGGCCTGCCGAAACCCTTCTTTTCCATATTTCATGTTTCCCTCGAGAACCCAATAACGACCATTAAAGAAACAAATGTCCAGCCCCACGTCATCCAACTGGCAAAGACGGGCCGTGTTTTGGGCAAAGGAGAGGCCTTCTTCTGGGATGTTGTCAAAACTTATGGTGGCACCCCGTGATACGTTGGTGCGAAACTCACCCTGGGGAGCGATGCGCCAGTAGGCATGGACAACCCTGCCGTGAATGAGTACCACGCGAAGATCCCTGTCGATTTGAAGGTATTCCTGTATGTAGGCAGCACGGCTCAATTCGTTATATGCGGCAAGCTCAGCCTCATTGTTGATTAGGTATACGCCTCGACCCAGGGCCGAACCCCTGGGGATTTTGCCTACAAAGGGAAACTGAAAGTGATTCAATATCTTCGACTTCTGATAGTTTCCGTAAAAGACGCGCGTTTTCGGGTGGGAAATATCAAGGAGGTTGAAAAGAGCTGTCTGCTTAATCTTATCCATTGTGTATTTATATGTGTGATAGTTGGGAAATGTCCGTTTGCCCATGGTGTCAAAAATGTCGGCATAGAAGGCCGTGGGATACAGAATCACGTCAGCCTGGCGAATCAACTCTATTTGCCAATCCTCATAATCGGCAAGGTTTGTCCGAACGCCAATGGTAATCACGTTCTTGCAGTTTCGTAATCTCCTCTCTAGGGCTATCCTTTGTTTACTCATCATACTCGAAGTAAGATCTTCTACATTTATCCGCTTTCGCAGAAGACCACGGGCTTGCCCGTGGGGCTCCATTTCATCTTGAAAAGCCTGGTTTTCTGGGCTTGGATTCTTTACTGTAGTGGGGAGCAACGTTAATCAAAGAATTTGAATCTTATTATGTGAAAGAGCGCTGCCATGCCATCCCTCCAGGTAATCTTCTTCCCCTCTTCATAAGTTCTCCCACTGTAAGATATCGGGACCTCGTATATGCGACATTTCAGCTTAGCAAATCTTGCTGTGATCTCGGGCTCAAATCCGAATCGGTCAGACTTAATTGTTATTTTTGTTAGCAGGTCAGCCCGGAAGACCTTATAACAAGTCTCCATATCAGAGAGATTCAGGTTGGTGAGCATATCGGATAGAAGTGTCAGGAACTTGTTCCCAACGTAGTGCCAAAAGAAGAGGACACGCTGAGGCCCACCTGTAAATCTGGAACCGTAGACTACGTCTGCACGGCCGTCAAGTATGGGTTCTATTAGACGACCGTATTCTACCGGATCATATTCCAGGTCAGCATCTTGAATAATGACAATATCGCCGGTAACCTTCTCAAAACCGGTTCTCACAGCAGCACCTTTGCCTCTGTTCTTTTGATGAAAGAGGACATGCACACCCTCCCCTGCGCTCTCTTTAAGCCATTCCGTGGTTCCATCAGTAGATCCGTCGTCAACCACAATGATCTCTTTGTCTTGAGGAACTGATCCGACCCGCTTCAAGATTTCGTCAAGAGTCCCTCTCTCATTGTATACAGGAATGACAATTGAAAGCTTCATAATCGTTAGCCCTTATTGGTTAGTTGTTATCCACATTCCAGTTCACGACTTGAATTCTCCGACTTGGCGTCTCTGATTCTCCGTTTGTCCCGGCTTCAAGCTCACCTCTCAAAAGAAACTCCTTCTGTCTCACACGCTCAAGAGCCGTTCTATCTCCCTGCGACTTCGTTCCAAGTGGCTTCCCGGCCAGTAGATTTTTCCACAGGACGTGCATTCAGAAAAGCTGTCGTGACCACTCCATATATGATCAGGCACTTTGCCGGCCACATCTTGGCGCTCAACAGGCTCAATGAGCCCATTGCAGACCATGCAACGACTGAAAAAGTCATTTGGATCGAGTCTTAGATCGAGCAGGCGAACAAGACCTTTAAGTTGGATCTTGGGGTCGTTTCCTTTCACGATGATCAATCTGTTTGATGCCATCTTGTCCACGATCCGGGTATTCCGTGACAAAAGAATCCGTCCCTGTTCTGCCAATTCAAGAAACCTGTCGTCAGACAGTGCACTTGAATAGAGTGTATCGTAGCCAAGCATACGAAGCCATTTGGCCAACTTTCCAAGCATGCGGTCAGCAGCAAATCTCATATAAACGGTTTAGTCGTTGAATGGTTGAGTAGTTGAGTGGTTTTCCATCCCCGGCCTCGACCTGGCTCGCAGGCACAGGAGCTTCATTTAAGGAGATCGCGCCGGAGTGCCGGCCAACGAACCAATCGACCACTCAATCATTGACTGCAACTCTCTTTAGGAATCGAGATCTGTTATCCCGGCACCGGAAACCTCCAGGGTATAAGCGCCGTCTGGAATTTCAACATTCGTCCAGAACCTTTCCACCATGAGCGACCAAACCGGCCCCTCTGGGTCTGAGATCGCAATGTTGTGTGGAAGCCTGAAGGATTCCGTCTGGTGAAATTCACTGAATACAATTCTGTATTGTAGCTCACCCCACTCGTCGAACACTTCAACACGTTCGACAGTTTTTGCATCATCCTGTAGCCAGATCTTTTCAACCAAGCGTCCCCATTTTTCATAAAGGTTTAGGAGCCATCCACCGTCCGCTGAGGATATGCGAATCTTGGCTTGGTGAAACGGGAGGATTGGGGGTTGACCGGACAAGAGCCTGAAGAGATCATCGCCTCTTACAGGTATGGACGCAAGACGTGAAAGATTGCCGACAGTGGCATCTCCTCTGAAATAGTGATTGTCTGGACGGGAATGGACTACAAAATCCGATCCATTTATAACAAAGGTCAGGACAGGCTGACCCCATGGTCCCAATGTCTCCACTCGCAGGTTGTGGGGCTGAGATCCGATCCACACTAAACGGGAGATCTTAGCCCCGGTCCCGCGAATCGCCTTGAATTTGCCGACTCCCCTGAAAGTCCTGAGATTGTTTTCGGACTGTCTCAGAGACGCCAGAACCCGGTGGACGTCCGGTATGGCCTGAGTCAAGAAGGCTTTGGGCTTGGAGGCACATCCATGGAGGAAGATTGGAAAAAGGAAGGTCGCAACGATGAATAGGGTGTAACTATGCCTCCCGGCCCAGCTGTTTCTTAACGGATTGTATCTTCTGTTCAAGGGCGTTTGTGTCTTCCTCTTTCTTTTCCAGGGCCTTATTGTAGTATTCCAAGCCCTTTTGAAGATTGTCCACCTTCATATAAGCATCACCCAGATGTTCCAAAATGGTGGGATCATCGGGAACCAACCTGGTCGCCTCGTCGAGAAACTTGATAGCCTTTTTGTAAAACCCTTTTTTGTAATATACCCACCCCAGGCTGTCTATAATGTACCCATCGTCTGGCTCCTGTTCGATGGCCCTTGTGATTAAACTTTCAGCCTCGTCCAGATTAGTGCCAATCTCTGCGTAAGTGTAACCCAAATAGTTCAGGGCCTGGGCGTGGGTCGGGTCTGCATCAATGACCGCTTTCATTTCTTCTATGCAGGCATCTTTGTCACCGGCCTTATCGTAAACCACACCGAGTCGAAAACGGAGCTTTACAGTGTCAACTTCAAGTTCTAATCCCTTCTTGAGGAAGACCACCGCCTTGTCATATGATTTCATCTCTTCGTACAAGGCACCCAAGAACAGATAAAGCTCAGGCTCATTGGGCTCTTTTTCAACAGCTTGGTTCATCACCCGGATTGCCTTTTCAGACTCACCTTGCTCGTTGTACAGGAAACCGAGATGAACTATAGCACTCCGATGATATGATGACGTTTCGGGAATCCTTTCAAAGGATGCTATCGCTTTCTCTTTCTTATCAAGCCCCTCCAATGCCATCCCAAGGAAGTAATTAAGCTCAGCGCTGTCTGCATCATCCTCCAGAAGGAACTGGAGGGTTTCAGATGCCTCTTCGTACTTTTTCTCGTCCAGATATATGAGGGCAATCTGCTTGACAACGTGCGGATTGCCTTTGCTTCGAAGCTTTAGCTCCTCGAATACATTCCGGGCCTCATCGGACCGGCCAACCTTCAGGTATGAACGACCAAGCCCGATGGCCGCTTTGAGATTGTCCGGATCGTCAGCCAGAATCTTGTTGAAGGTTTGGACAATCTTTTCGTGTTTGCCGGTCGCTTCGTAAATACTGATAAGTTCAAAAAGGGCCTGCTCATTGTCTGGCTTCAATTCGATCGCTTTGAGCAAGGCGGCTTCTGCCTTATCATACTGTTTCAATGTCGCATTGAGGGACCCCAGATAAAAATGCCCGGCAAATGATTCCGGATTGATCTGGATCAGATCATGATAGAGCTTCATGGCCTTCTCTGGCTGCATGATCTTTATGTATTCCGAGCCTAACAGGAAATGGATATTCTCAGATTTGGGGTCGACTCCCAGGGCCTTCTTGTAAGCCTCAATCGCCTCAGCATGTTGATTCAGAGCCGCATAACTTCCGCCGAGCATTACCAACGAAGGAAGATGTTCCGGATAATCTTGTATGATATCCTGCGTAATGCCCAGGGCGGCCTTGTAGTCGTTCTGATGAAGATAAAGTCTCGCCAATTCAGTTTTTAGAAATATGGAATCTTCATCCCTGACTATCGCTTCTTTCAACAACCCTATCGCCTCGTCGAGCTTGCGATGTCTTCTCTTCAGGCGCGACTCGGTGTAGTAATAATAACCCCCGGTATCCTTTGGTCTGGCTTCCACAGATGCCATTTCATCAGGCAAAGACTTCTTGGGCAGGGTGCATGCAACTATGTGTAAAATCACCCCGATGGATATGAATATCTTAAACAGCTTCATACGCTTCTTGCCTATCTCTTTGCTCATAAGCCAATTTGCGCTTTGTTCCTGTTCCAATTTGGGCAAAGCTCCTATGTTCCGTCCGTACCCATTTCCCCTATGAATACATCGAAATCAGGTATCTCGCGCTCGAAGTGTCCTTTAATTTTTTTGATCATGCTGTTTTCAATCTGCCGCACACGCTCTCTTGTAATACCATATCGCTCGCCTATCTCTTGAAGGGTTGAAGGCGTGTCAGACAAAATGCGCTTTTCAAGGATGTGGATTTCCCGTTCGCTTAAATCCTTCCTCAATGAGTCAAGTTTTTCGCGGATAATTGCCTCCATCTCCTTCTTTGCCACCTGAGTCTCCGCAGATGGTGCCTGTGTGGGGATGAATGCAATCCTTTCGTTATCCGAACCCTCCTTGATGGGCGCATCCAGTGACACTTCCCATCTGTCCAAGCGTTGATCCATGTCGGTAACCTCTTTTTCGGAGACTCCCAACCTTTCCGACAGCAGTTTTGGTTTAGGATCAAAGCCCTCGGAGGCCAGTCTCTGCTTTTCTTTTTTCAGTCTGAAAAAGAGCTTTCGCTGGGCCTGGGTCGTCCCGATCTTGACCAATCGCCAATTGTCCATTATGAATTTCAAAATATAGGCCTTGATCCAGAAAGAGGCGTAATAGGAGAACTTAACCCCCCTATAAGGATCAAACTTTTGCACGGCCTGCATAAGACCTATGTTGCCCTCCTGGATCAAGTCGAGTAAGTTTTGCATCCACAGTCTCTGGAAGTCTATGGCAATCTTTACCACAAGTCTCAGATTGGACGTGACAAGCCTAAGAGCAGCCTCTCGATCTCCATCTTCCCGAGCCCGAACAGCAAGTTCTTTCTCTTCTTTCTTTGTAAGGAGTTCGTAGTGACTCAGTTCCTGGAAGTACCGCTGAAGGGGGTCGAATTTGACAAGAGCGGTATCCGTCCGACGGGAGGCGGAAGCCGATGCGCTCTTTTTTGCAGCCTTCTTTTTACGCGGCACCGGGGCGCTCTTCTTTGCAGCCTTCTTCTTAGGCGACACCGGGGCGGTCTTCTTTGAAACCTTCTTCTTGGGCGACACCGGGTCGCTCTTCTGGGAAACCTTCTTTTTAGGCGACACCTTGGAAACTTTCTTCTCGGGCACCACCGGCTTCTTATTCTTTGTCTTTTTCAACGGCCCACTCGTTAATGCTACTGGCAAGATCCCTGTTTTCCAACAAAACTGCCTATATTTTGTCTATCCCGTTAAGATACCAGACACACACCTCTTTTTCAAGCTGTAAAAAGCAGCAGATGCTCAAACAGGTTGGCGTGAACAAGCCCCTGGGTAAACGCGCTCTCTTTTTTGAGGTTCAATCGTGAATTGAACCGCAACAGCGCTCGCATTCCCCGCAGCTTGTCGTAGCAAAGCGGACCTGTCCGCCGGAATTGTGGCGGAGATCCCGTTTTATCGGGGCTGCGGGGTTAGCGAGCGAATCTAAGAATAGCACACTTCCTTACGGTCGGTGCGAAGCACTGCCGTTAGGCAGAACATTCCCTGCAGCTTGCTGCAGGGTTCTTCAAAGAATCCGCTCCAGCTTTTGATATGGACAAGATTTTACG